>DATIEW010000333.1:0-5465 GCA_035455585.1 Vicinamibacterales bacterium
GTCTTCGGCAAGGTGGGGCGTGCGGACACCGCGACCGACCCGGCGCCGCTCAGCATGGTCGAGACCACCATTCTGCTGAAGCCCGCCCACGAGTGGCGTCCGGGCATGACCCCCGAGAAGCTCGTCGACGAGATGAACAGCGCCCTCCAGGTTCCGGGGTTCACGAATGCCTGGACCATGCCGATCAAGACGCGGATCGACATGCTCTCCACGGGTATCAAGACGCCCGTGGGCATCAAGATCTCCGGCCCGGATCTGGAGACGCTGCAGGAGATCGGCCGCGATGTGGAAGCCGTGATTCGGACGGTGCCGGGCACGCTCTCGGTGTACTCGGAGCGCGTGGTCGGCGGCAACTACCTCAACTTCCGCATCCGGCGCGACGAGATCGCGCGCCACGGTCTCACCATAGGGGACGTGCAGGACGTCATCCAGACCTCGATCGGCGGAATGAACCTGACGACGACGGTGGAGGGGCTCGAGCGTTATCCGGTGAACCTGCGCTACGGCCGCGAGCTGCGCGACAACCTCCCCGCGCTCCAGGAGATCCTCGTCCCCACGCCGACGGGGCATCACATCCCGCTCAGCCACCTCGCCGACCTGCGGATCGTCAAGGGCCCGCCGTCGATCAAGAGCGAGAACGCACGGCCGAACGCCTGGGTCTACGTCGACATCCAGGGGATCGATGTCGGCACCTACGTCCGCCGGGCGCAGCAGGCGGTGGCGGAGCACGTGCAGCCGCCGGTCGGCTACCACCTCGCCTGGAGCGGCCAGTACGAGTACATGCTGCGAGCGGAGCAGCGGCTGATGTACGTGGTGCCGATGACGATCCTGATCATCTTCGTGATCATCTATCTGAACACACGGTCAGTGTTCAAGACGCTGATCGTACTGCTCGCCGTGCCATTCTCGCTCGTGGGCGCGTTCTGGCTGGTCTATCTGCTCGGCTACAACATGAGCATCGCCGTCTGGGTGGGCATCATCGCGCTGGCCGGCGTCAGCGCCGAGACCGGGGTCGTGATGCTGCTGTACCTGGAAGGATCGTACAACCAGCGTCTCGGCGACGGCCTGTTGCGCAGCAAACGCGACCTCGTAGAAGCGGTGTACGACGGCGCGGTGAGGCGCGTGCGCCCCAAGATCATGACGGCAAGCGTGATCCTCGCGGGGCTCCTGCCGATCATGTGGAGCCATGGCACCGGCGCCGACGTGATGAAGCGCATCGCCGCGCCGATGGTGGGCGGCGTCGTCACGTCCGTGATCGTCGTGCTGCTCGTCTATCCGGCCATCTACTACATCTGGCGGGGCTGGCGGCTGCCCGAGACCGCCGAACCGCCGCCGCCGCAGCCATGACGGGGTCGCGACCCTCAATCAGCATTCTGCCTTTCCGCAATCGTCCGCGCGATCCAGTCGGCATGGCGTGAGACCCGTGTATACCCTTCCTGCGCGCCATATGTACCGCGTCCGGCTCGCCCCTGGCGGCCCCACACGCTGACGCCGGCGACGTGCCAGGAGCCGTTCACGTCGATGAGTGCGGGGCCGCCGCTGTCGCCAGGACCGCTGATGCCCTCGAGATCCGTTCCCCCCGGCGGCTCGTCGAACGTGAAGAGCAGCCACCGGTCGTCGGCCTCCTCGATTCTGTTCGTGGCCGCGCGCTTGATGCGGTCCTCGCGCACCGGCCCCGTTCGACCGTCGCCCGTGCCGCCCCGGCCGACGAATGTCACGATTCGACCGGACTCGTCGTCGCCGCGGTAGACGGGAATCGGAGCAATTCCCTCGACGGCGTCCGCGAGCAGGACGAGCGCAAGGTCGTGAGGCCCGCGCCGGGCCCAGTCCGGATGCGCGATGACGTCGCTGACGCCGAAACGCCGGTCCTCGAACGTGACACCGGTCGAGCGCCGGAATCCCGTGGCGACGTGCGCGGCAGTGAGCACCCAGCGGTCGGCGATCAGCGTGCCCTCGCCCGCGCGTCCAAGCGCACCGACGGCCGGGAACTGATTGCCGAGCGCTCGATAGCGCTCGTCGTCACGGTCGTGACGGATGACGATCGCGTCCAGTTTCGGCGGCGCCGCCAGCCAGGCAGCACACGCCATCGTCGAAACGATTGCAGCAGGGTTCCGCAGGCGCTCCATCTTCTTCATCATTTCTTAGCAATCTCCCGATAAGCTCGGCGTCCTCAAGGAGCAGCGGATGTTTCGACGCTTCACGACCGTGATTGGTTTACTCCTCACGTTCCTGGCCCGGTCCGGAGGGACTCCCCACGCGCAGAATCCGGACGTCCGGGCGCGGATCGATGCGCTCGTGGAGACCCTTGCCGCCGGCGACCCGGCGCGATTCGAGGCGATGGCGGCGCAGCACTTTGCCACGGAGGCGCTCGAGCGCCGCACACCGGAAGAGCGGAAACGGTTCGTCGAGCGCATGCGCGCGGACTTCGGGCGATAGCGATCGATCGAATCATCCGGCGGCCGGACGGCATTGTCGTGCTCGATATCCGCCGGTCGACGCCGGGACCGCCCGCACGGGTGGAAGTCGGACTCGAACCCGATCCCCGCACAGGATCACGAGCCTCGCCGTCGAGGCGGGTGAGCCGGTAGACCCGGATGCGTTGCCGCCGCCGCCGCCGGTGAATGGGACGATGCCGGTAGCGGAATCGACACGCGCGCTCGACGGGTATCTGTCGTAGCTTCCGCCTTCAGGCGGAAGGCCCTTCCGAGGCGGGGATCTTCCGGCTGAAGCCGGAAACCACGAGTCGATTGCTCACACGTTTTGCGTGCTGAATGCCGAAGGCGGGGCGTCAGCGTGCATCGTGAAAGATGATACCGAGCGTGTGGCGGCGGCCGGTCCGGATGCGGCTGACGCCGTGTCTCATGGTCACACGGTAGGTTCCGCGGGTGCCCGCGACCGGCCGGTGACTGACCGCGAAGATGACGGCGTCCCCCTGCGTGAGCGGCACCACGTGCGGGCGCGACTGCATGCGCGGCCGCTGCTCGGCCAGCACGAACTCGCCGCCCGTGAAATCCTTTCCGGGCGCCGAGAGCAGGAAGGCGACCTGGAGGGGGAACGCGTGCTCGCCGTAGAGGTCCTGGTGCAGGCAGTTGTAGTCCCCGGCGCCGTACTGCAACAGCAGCGGCGTCGGTCTGGCCTGTCCGGCCCGATGACACCGCTGGAGGAACGCCTCGTGCCCGGCAGGATAGCGGACGCTTCCGCCGAGCGCTTCGCTCCACCTGTTCGCGACCGCTGAGAGCGGCGGATAGAGCGCCTCCCGCAGTTCCGCCACGAGCGCCGGCAGCGGATAGGTGAAGTACTTGTACTCGCCGCGTCCGTAGCCATGACGCGCCATGACCACCCGTGTTCGAAAGGTCGTGTCGTCGGGATAGAGCGCTGCGAGCGACATGCACTCCTCGCGGGTCAGCAGACACTCGAGGAGTGAGCAGCCGCTCTCGTCCAGATCGGTCCCGATCTGCTGCCAGTCGAGCGCGTCGATCCGGTCACCTGACGGTGCAACGGACGAGCGGCGGCTGGCGGCGTTCACGACGCGGCTTCCCGCCTGAGGAGCGTGCGTTTTCTTTCCACGCCCCACCGGTATCCGGACACCCCGCCGTCCACACGGACGACGCGATGGCAGGGGATGGCGACGGCCACGGGGTTCGACGCACAGGCCTGCGCGACCGCGCGGACGGCGGTGCGCCGGCCGATTCGCCGTGCGACTTCGGCGTAGCTCACCGTCGTGCCCGCGGGAACCTCGCGCAGCGCCTGCCACACGCGATGCTGGAACGCCGTGCCGCGGACGTGGAGCGGAAGGCCCAGCCCCGTTGCGGGCGACTCGACGAAGCCGACGACACGGGCAACGAGCTGGTCGAACGCCGGGTCGCCCGCCGTGAGCTGCGCGTGCGGAAAGCGATCCTCGAGATCGCGAACGAGCGCGCCGGGGTCGTCGCCGAGCGAGATTGCGCAGACGCCGTGGTCCGTTGCGGCGACGAGTATCGAGCCGAGGCTGCATTCCCCGACCGCGAACCTGATGGCGGCGCCGCGCCCGCCGGCGCGGAAGCTGGCCGGCGGCATGCCGAGCAGCGCCGCGGAGTTCGCGTAGAAGCGCCCGCTCGAGTTGAATCCCGCTTCGTAGATCGCTTCGGTGACGGTCTGACTTCCGGCCAGCGCCTCGCGGACGCGAGTGGCCCGGCGCGCTGCGGCGTAGGCGCGGGGAGTCACACCTGTGATCGCCTTGAACACCCGATGAAAATGAAAGCGGCTCATGCCAGCGGCGCCGGCCAGCGCCTCGAGGGCCGGGGGCGACTCGGACTGCTCGATCACCCGGCAGGCGCGCGCGACGGCTTCGGCGTGCCGATCGTCTGGCACGGCTGACGCGGGCCGGCAGCGCCTGCATGGGCGGAAGCCGGCGCGTTCGGCATCGGCCGAGGTGAGGTGGAACGCGACGTTCTCGCGGCGCGGCCGCCGCGACGGGCAGGACGGCCGGCAATACACACCGGTCGTCTTCACGGAGTAGTAGAAGGCGCCGTCAGCGTTGCGGTCGCGGCGCTCGACCGCGTCCCAGCGCTGGTGATCGGTCGCGAACCCACTCGTGGTCGCCGGCATGACAAGCATGATGGTACTCCTTGTGCGGCCGACTCTGCAGGCAACCGGTCAATCCTGCGGGTCGCCGCACGGGTTCGAGTGTGCCGCGGGGGACGGCCCGCCTGCACTCCGGGTCTTGCTGTCGAATTCTCGGACGGGGTTCAAGTCGGAGGTTTCGGCATGCGGTTCCCGCACGGAGGTTGGCGCTGCGCCGGGCGGCACCGACACTCATCACGTCGAGTCGGGCTTGCCGTGTTGAAGCTTCGTCCGTGAACCTCGCGTGCACGAGAAATCCTCGGTGAGGTCCGTCGAATGAACAGAACAAAGCGAAGATCTCTCTGGCAGACGAATGACGCGGGACAATCAACTTCTTTCCGGGATACCGGTCCAGGAGGTCTGCACCGGCTCGGCGTACGACGACCCACGCCGGCCGGAGCATGGCATCGCGTTGTGCCTCTCCGGCGGCGGCTACCGCGCCATGCTCTTTCATCTCGGTGCGGTGTGGCGTCTGTCAGAGCTGCGCTATCTGCCCAAGCTCGCGAGAGTGTCATCAGTGTCGGGGGGCTCCATAACCGCGCCGGTTCTTGCCCTCAAATGGTCCAGGCTCGGCCCGAACGATCAGGGTGTTCCGGCACACTTCGTGCGGGAAGTCGTGGAGCCGATCCGGCTCCTTGCAGGCAAGACAATCGACGAGGGGGCCATTGTTGGGGGCATTCTGACGCCGGGTTCGATCAGCGACAAGGTCGCCGCCGCGTACCGCAGGCACCTGTTCGGAGATGCTACGCTTCAGGATCTTCCGGCCGGACCGCCACGCTTCGTGATCAACGCAACCAACGTGCAGACAGGCGCACTCTTCCGATTCTCCCGGCCGTTCATAGCGGATTACCGGCTGGGCATCC
>DATIEW010000334.1:0-3309 GCA_035455585.1 Vicinamibacterales bacterium
CAGGACGCTCGTCCTCGGATCGATCAGGATCCCCTGGAACCCGCCGAACGCGCCGATGCTGCTCAGAATGCGATGGCCGCGCACGTCGAGGCCGAAACGCGCCTCCGGCGCGATCGCCGACTCGAGCGCGACGCCGGCGGAGGAGTGACGGAAGCGCGGGGCCTCACCGGCCTCCTGCACGTTCATGCCGAACTCGATCAGGTTGAGCAGCACCTGGACGTGCCCCTGCGGCTGCATGTCGCCGCCCATCACGCCGAAGGAGAGCCACGGTCGGCCGTCCTTCAGGACCATCGCCGGCACGAGCGTGTGAAAGGGCCGCTTGCCGGGCGCGATCAGGTTGGGATGGCCGCTCTGGAGCGAGAAGAGCGCGCCGCGGTTGTGGAGCACGATGCCGGTGTCGCCCGCGACGATGCCCGATCCGAAGCTCTCGTAAATCGACTGGATCAGCGACACCACGTTGCCGTGCCTGTCGGCGGCGGTGAGATAGATGGTGTCCCCCTTCGCCTCGGGAGGCTCCTGCGGGGCGGCGCTCGAGCCGGCAAGAGCGAGCGCCTTGTACTCGTGCGCGGCGCGGTCCGGGTCGATCTCGCGGCGGCGCTCCGCCGCGTATTCCTTGGACAGCATGCGCTTCAGCGCCTCGGCCGGGACCGCGCCGGAGTCGGCCAGCCACGCGTCACGGTCGGCGAACGCGATGCGCTTGGCCTCGACGAGCAGGTGGAGATACGCGGCCGAGTTGTGGCCGAGCGATTTCAGATCGAAGCCCTCCAGGATGTTGAACATCTCGAGGGCCGCGATCCCCTGCGTGTTTGGCGGCAGCTCGTACACCGTGTATCCCCGGTACGTGGTCGAGATCGGATCGAGCCAGTCCGATTGGTGGGCCGCGAGGTCGGCGGCGGACAACAGGCCGTTGCGGCGGGCCATGTCGGCCGCGATCGCCTGTGCGATGGCGCCGCGGTAGAACGCGTCACGTCCGCCGCGGGCGATCTGCTCGAGCGACGCCGCCAGCTTCGGAGTGCGAAAGACGTCGCCGGTAGCCGGCGCGCGGCCATCGACGAGGAACGTGGCCGCTGCCGCGGCATCCAGCGAGAGCACGCCCTCGACGTCCTTCCACTGGTGCGCGATGATCTCGCTGACCGCGTAGCCGTCGCGGGCGTAGCGGATCGCCGGCTCGAGCGCCTTCTCGAGCGTGATGGTCCCGTGCTTCGAGAGGAGCTCGCTCCATCCGTCCACCACGCCTGGCACGCTGACCGACAGCTCCCCACGGTAGGGAATGGAGTCGAGGCCGCGCCGCCTGAACTCTTCCGGCGTGGCGTTCGCCGGCGCGCGCCCGCTGGCGTTCAGGCCGCGCACGGCCTTCGCCTTCGGGTCGTAGACGATCGCGAACAGGTCGCCGCCCACGCCGTTCATCGTCGGCTCGACTACCGAGAGCACCGCGGCCGCCGCGATCGCTGCGTCGATGGCATTGCCGCCCTGCAGCATGACCTGCAGTCCGGCCGCCGAGGCCAGCGGCTGGCTGGTCGCGATGATGCCGTTGCGCGCCATGACGACCGACCTGGTCGCCCGCGGGTTCGGTGCGGGGCGATCTCCTGGAGGCTGTCCGGTCAGATCGACGGTCATGGCCAGCAGCAGCCCGCACACGCCGTGTATTCGCATGTCGTCATGTCGGTCCGGAGATTCTAGCCGCGGTCCGGCGCGATCGCTGACAGGAGATCAGGAGATCAGGAGAGTTCGAACAGGAGGTCAAGAGATCAGGAGACTCATTGGGTTCTCGTTTCTGGCGAGGCTCCGCCACAGACTGGCGAACGGCTCCGCCCCACACCTGAAGCACCTGCTGCACGAAAGCGGGCGCTTGCGGGGACCCCGCTCCGACTGCCGGCTGCGACTCCGACTGGCGGCATCGACTGGCGCCTGGGGACTGGCGCCTGGGGACTGGCGCCTGGGGACTGGCGACTGACTGCCGACCGCGACTGTCGACTGCCGACTGCCGACTGACGCTATACTGCAATCATGTCCCTTTCCTCCCGCATCGCGCGGCTTCTGGCCGAGCTTCCGGAGGAGCCCCAGTTTCCGACGCAGGGGGCGACGCTGTTCGTCGATCTGGAGCGCCGCGAGGTCCGGCGCGGGTACACGCCCCTCGGCGTGATCAGGACGCTGCTCGGGGGACGCGGCGCGAACATGTTCTATCTGCACCGCCTGCTGGACGAGTCGCTGCATCCGCTCCATCCCGACATCCCGCTGATCTTCGGCTCCGGCATCCTCACCGGGATCGTCCCCAGCGCGGCGCGCGGGAACGCCACGTCGTGGTCGCCGGAATCCGGCGTGATCCTGGATTCGAACGCCGGCGACTACTTTCCGTCCTTCATCCGGATGAACGGAATCGATCACCTGGTGCTGTACGGCCGCGCTCCGCGGTGGACGCTGCTGAGGATCCGCGACGGTCGTCTCGAGTTCCTCGACGCCGCGCGGTATGTCGGGCTCGACAACATCGACCTCCGCGAGCGCATCCCGCAGGACTTCGGCGGCACCTGGACGCGCGACATGGCCATGGTCAACGTGACCCGCGCCGGCGAGAACCTCGTGCTCACGAGCGCCATCATGGCCGGCCCAAAGGCGTGCTACGCGCGCGGCGGTCCCGGCGCCAAGATGGGCTCGCTCAGGCTGAAAGCCATCGTCGTCCAGGGTCAGACGCGCGACTTCGAGACCGCGCAGCCCTACAAGGGCTACAACCGCACGATCGCGCAGAAGCTGCTCGAGACCTCGGTCGTCAAGCATGCGCTGCGGACGACGGGCACGCCGTTTCTGTACAGGCCGAGCCGGCTGCTCGGCGCGATGGGGACGAAGAACAACCAGGAGACGACCTGGACCGACCGGCTCGACGCCGACCACATCACGCCGTACCGGCCGGGGATGGCGGGGTGTTTCCGCTGCCCGGTGAACTGCCGTCCGCTCAATGAGCTGAACGTCGATCCGCTCGACAGGTACGGGCGCGGCGACGGACCCGAGTACGTCACGCTGGGCAAGTTCGGCCCGAACCTCGGGATCGATCGCGTCGAGTCGGTGATCAGGCTCAACAACGTCTGCAACGATCTCGGCCTGGACACGGCATCCACGGGCTCGGCGATCTCCTGGGCGATGGAGCTGTTTCAGCGCGGCATCATCACCACGAGGCATACCGGCGGGCTCGAGCCGAGGTGGGGCGACGCCGAGGTGGTCGAGCGCCTGCTCTTCCTGCTGTCGCGGCGGGAGGGGTACGGCGACGTGCTGGCCGACAGCACACGGGCCGTCGAGAAGGGGCACTATCCCGTCGAG
>DATIEW010000335.1:0-2057 GCA_035455585.1 Vicinamibacterales bacterium
CCAGGTAGACGGCGAGGCCGTGCGTCTCACTGCCGCCTGCTGCAGGAGGAGCGCCGTGAGCCCGCCGGTGTAGCGGACGTTCTCCCTGACCCGCTGGTCGAACACACGCCGCTCACCGGCGATCAGTAGGCCGGCGCTCCCTACTCGGTCCGCAGCGCCACCATCGGATCGACTCGTGACGCCCGCCGTGCGGGCAGGTACCCGGCGACGAGTGCCACCGACGTCAGCACGACCAGCATCCCCGCGAAGGTGCCTGGATCGCGTGGCGTCACGCCGAACAGCAGGCTGCCGGCGCTGCGCGCCGCCAGCCACGACACCATCGTGCCGAGCACCATGCCAACTGCGGCGAGCGACAGCGTCTGCATGACAATCCGCGCCTGCACGTCGCGCGCGGACGCGCCCAGTGCCATGCGGATGCCGATTTCCTGCGTACGCTGGCTGACCGAGTAGGAGATCAGTCCGTAAATTCCCAGGGACGCCAGCACCAGCGCGAACACCGCGAACCCGCCGAGCAGCAGCACGAGGAAGCTCCGCGGTGACACCGACTTGTCCACGAGCTGCTGCAGCGAGCGGAAGTTGCCTGGCAGATTCGGCGCAATCGGGCGCAGCGCGGCGCGCACGGCATTTGCCATGTGCTCCGGCGGCAGGGACGAGCGGACGACGAGATCCGCGGACGGCAGGTCGCCGCACTGGCGCAGCGGGATGTACATCTCATTTCCCGACGCCTGCTCGAGCGCGAGATGGCGGACGTCGCCGACGACCCCGACGACGCGCCGTTCCTTCGCGCACGGTCCAAGCACGAACTTTCCGATCGGGTCCTGCCCCGGCCACAGCGTCCTCGCCATGGTCTCGTTGACGAGCATGACGGGATCGCCGGACGGTGTATCGTGCGCGGAGATGTCGCGTCCCGCGCGCAGCGGGATGCCCATGGCCGCGATGTAGTTGTCGCTGACGATGCGCGGGAACGCGAAGGGGAAGCGGCCACGCTCGTAGGTCACGCCCTTCGCGGGCGAGCCCCAGGTGCGGTTGCGTCCGAGCGGCAGTGCGTCGGTGACGCCCGCGCTCTCGACGCCGGCAATCTCCCGTACGCGGCGCAGCACCTCGTCGTAGTACGCGTTCCTCTGGTCGGCATTCTCGAAGCGGCGGTCCGGATCGACGCGGATGGCGGCCGCGTGCTCGGGGACGAAGCCCATGTCCACTTCGAGGACGCGCATCAGGCTCCGCACGAGCAGGCCGGCGCCGACGACGAGCACGCAGGCGAACGCGATCTCGGCAATGACCAGCGCGTTTCGAACCCAGGCCCGGCGGCGTCCTCCGGTGGACCCGCGCGTGGCATCCTTCAGCGCGTTCGTGAGCGCCGCGCCGCGTCCCTGGAGCGCGGGCGCGAGACCGAACACGATGCCGGTCGCCATCGCGATTCCGAGCGTGAACGCCAGTGCCGTGAAGTCAGTGCGCACGTCGCGGAGCAGCGGGATGCTGACGGCCTCGAGCCCGGCGAGCGCGCGCGTGCCGGCAATGGCCAGCACGAACCCGACGCCGGCGCCGCTCAACGAGAGCACGATCCCCTCGGTCAGCAACTGCGCGAGAAGACGTCGTCGCCCGGCTCCGAGCGCCGTCCGGATCGCAATCTCCCGCTGGCGCGCCGCCGTCCGCGCGAGCAGCAGGTTCGAGAGGTTCGCGCACACGATCAGCATCACCAGCCCGACGGCGCCGGCGAGCACCCACACGGCGAGGCGGATCCGTCCGCTCACCTGATCGCGCAGCGGCTTCACGTGACCCTCGAAGCCGTTGCGCCGGCCGGCGTTCTCCGCGGAGAGCTGCGCCGCAATCGTCCTGACCTCCGCGTGTGCCGCCTGAGGCGTGACACCCGGCTTCAGCCGCCCGATCATCGCCATCGTGTTCCCCCACCGGTTGGTCTGCTCAGCCAGCGGGAAAGGAAAGTAGAGATCGAAGTGGCTACCCGGAGCGAAGACGGAGCCGAAATCAAACGACGCCGGCAGCACGCCGACGACGGTGTGCGGCTCGTTGTTGATGGTGAGTGCCGTGCCGACGATCGA
>DATIEW010000336.1:0-2288 GCA_035455585.1 Vicinamibacterales bacterium
CAGGGGCGGGACGGACACTCGTCGTTCACGCACGGCGTCGAGATCGGAGTGATCCGGAGCGACGGCAGCTACGACCTGCAGCGCAGTACCGAGCAGCTCGTTCAGAGCTTCGCGCGTACCAATCCTCAGCTCAGACGCCAGAGCGGCTACAGCCGTACGGCCATCGCCGGCCGCCAGGGGCTGACGACGACACTCAGGAACGTGTCGGAAACGACGGGAGCGACGGAGGCGGTGAACCTCTCGACGGCGCACCTGCGCGACGGAAGCGTGCTCTTCATCATCGGCGTGGCGCCTGCCGAAGAAGCGCGCACCTACTTCAATACCTTCGGCCGCATCCGCCAGTCGATGCGGATCGACGACAGCGGCGGCATGCGCTGACGAAGCCCTGGGAAGGCTTCGCCTGGCCCGTCGGTCGACGCCTCTCGTGCGGTCGCTCCCCTCACAGTCCTGTCACCGGGATCCCACTTTTCGGGAACTGCGACGGTGACAGATCGTGCAGATCGGAGCGCGTCGCCTGGGCCTGGGGCGCACGGGGAAGCGCCCGAATCCCTGACTCTCCTGCGGTTTGGGTTCGGCTCCCCCACGCGGTGCCGGCCCGGCCTTCCTCCTCCTGGTACGGGCCTTGCCCCTGTGCAGGGGTCTATCCCCACGGTCATTACTGTCGGCGTTTTGGGGCACGCGTGGCCCGTTTTTGGTCGCCCGCTCGCGCTTTCCCGCCGGCGGGCGTGATGCCGAGGAGTCGGTGCGCATGAAGCAGTGTTCGCGGTGCGCGCAGGAGATTGAGCCGTCGGCGACAGTCTGCGGGTACTGCGGTCAGCCGGCGGTCGATCCCGCAGCCGACGAGGCGGATCTGGTCTTGGAGATCGACGACGACCAGCTTGCAGCCGGGCCAGCGGATCGCGTGTCGTCGGCGCCAGTCCCGACGGACCAGCCGGCCATGCCGCAGACGGGCGGCAGCAGACGGAAGCGTCATGAGCTGCTGGCGATCGTGATTGCGCTCATGGGCTGCGGCACACTCGCATTCGGCATGCTCGTTTCCCGTGGAACGGTTGCATCCGACGCGCCCGCCGCGCGCGTGGACACGCGAACCCCACGGCCAGCGCCCGTCAAGCCGGCAGATCCCGCTCCCACGCAGAAGTGGCACAGCCCCCGTCGCTCGCGGTGGGTGGACGGCAGCCGGAGAAGCGTTGCCTTCGAGCTGCCGGCCGAGAACAGGGTGCCGGTCTGGACGAGGCAGGTGCGGCCCATCCTCGTGGTCCGCTGCATGGCGGGCAGGACCGAAGCGTTCGTGTTCACCGACACGGCCGCGAAGATCGAGCCGCAGGATCAGGACCACACGGTTGGTCTTGCATTCGACGACGACCCCGAGGCTACCGAGCGGTGGCCCGATTCGGCCGAGCACGACGCGCTCTTCGCGCCAGACGGTCCGTCGTTCACGCAGAAGTTGATCCGGGCCCGCACGATACGCTTCCGCTTCACGCCCCACAACGTCCCTCCCGTCGTGGCCCGCTTCCACGTGGAGGGTCTGGGGGAGCACATCGGGCCGGTCGCGCGGCAGTGCGGACGGTGATCGAGTCGGGGTGCGGGGTCCGGGATCCGATCAGGCGGCGCGGCCGCGTGCGGCGCGCATCTTGGCAACGGCCTTCGCCTCGATCTGACGGACCCGCTCGCGCGTGACCGACAGCCGCCGGCCCACCTCCTCGAGCGTGTGCTCGCGATCGGTGCCCAGCCCGTAGCGCAGACGCATGACCTCCCGCTCCCGCTCGGTCAGCGGCGCCATGGCGCGCTCGACCTCCGCCGCCATCTGGTTGCGGATGGCGGCCTCTTCGGGCGAGGGCGCCGCGGCATCGTGTACCAGATCGCCCAGCCGGAGTTCTTCCTGCGCGCCGACGGGCGCTTCGATGGACGTCGGCGTTCTCGCCGCGTCCATGAGCAGCTCGACCTTGCCGACAGGGACCTTCAATCGCTCGGCGAGTTCCTGCGCCGTGGGACCCCGGCCGAGTTCGGCCGAGAGGGCCCGGCGCTCGCGCGTCAGCCGGTTGAGCGATTCGAAGACGTGGACCGGCAGTCTGATCGTCCGGCCGTAGTCGGCGACGGCACGCCCGACGGCCTGGCGGACCCACCAGGTCGCGTAGGTCGAGAACTTGAAGCCGCGGCGGAACTGGAACCGGTCGACCGCTTTCATCAGACCGATATTGCCCTCCTGAATCAGGTCGAGGAACGACAGTCCGCGGTTCATGTACTTCTTGGCGATGGAGACCACGAGTCGCAGGTTGGCCTCCAGCAGG
>DATIEW010000337.1:0-2056 GCA_035455585.1 Vicinamibacterales bacterium
CTCGGCCTCGCGCTCGGCCTCACGAGGCGGCCCCGGACGGCCGCCTCGCGGTAGCCGGACACTTACGCCACTGCTCCCTTCGCTTGTCAATTCCCAAGCGCCATCTTCCAACTCCCAACGTGCCGCGTTCTGCGGTTCAGACGTCATCCCAGGCCCTCGCCCTCGCAGCCGGCACATCTCACAAACCCCTCACCGAACGCTGAGCGCGTGCTGAAGACTTCGCCGCCCTTCCGGGCGATGCTCGACCAGCACCCCGGCCGCGCACCGCGGCCGCCGCCACTGGAGGACAACGCGATGGCGACGCTCACGCCAACCTCGATCGTCCGGCACACGGCGATCCGGATCACGACCGCACGGCCGACGGAGTTCATCGACCTGACCGAGCGTCTCGAGGCGCTGATTGCACAGTCGGGCATCAGCCAGGGCCTCGTCAACGTCCAGACGCTTCACACCACCACCGGTCTTCTCGTGAACGAGCACGAGCCGCTGCTGCTTGCGGACATCACGGCGCTCCTCGAACGCACCGCACCGGCCGACGCCACATACCGGCACGACGACCCGGCGTTCCGCACCGTGAACGTGGTCGCCGGCGAGCGTCCCAACGGGCACGCGCACTGCAGGGCGCTGCTCCTTGCGCCGTCGGCGTGCCTCAACGTCATCGACGGCCACCTGCGGCTCGGACGGTGGCAGCGGGTCTTCCTCGTCGAGCTGGACGGTCCGCGGGAGCGGTCGGTCTCGGTGCTGATCCTGGGGGAGAACGGGCGATGAAGGTCAAGATGATCCTGCCCGCGTTGACGGAGGCGACGAGCCCGTTCTGGCGTCCGATCAAATACTCGCTGTTCCCGCCGCTCGGCCTCGCCACGCTCGCCGGATACCTCGAAGAAGAGGACGAGGTCGATCTCCAGGACGAGCACGTCGAGAGGCTCGACCTGAGCCGCACGCCGGATCTCGTGGTGATCCAGGTGTACATCACGTCCGCGAATCGCGCGTATCGGCTGGCCGATCACTATCGCGCGCGTGGCGCGCACGTCGCGCTCGGCGGGCTGCACGTCACGTCGCTGCCGGACGAAGCGGCCCGCCATGCGGACACGATCTTCCTCGGGCCCGGCGAGGATACCTGGCCGGTGTTTCTTCAGGACTTCAGGCGCGGTTCTCCCCTTCGCGTCTACCAGTCGCGCACCCGAACGCTCGAAGGCCTTCCTCCAGTCCGTCGCGATCTCATCAAGCGCCACCTCTACCTCGTCCCCAACTCCATCGTCGTCTCGCGCGGCTGCCCGCACGTCTGCGACTTCTGCTACAAGGAGGCGTTCTTCGAGGGCGGACGGTCGTTCTACACGCAGACCGTCGACGCGGCGCTCGCGGAGATCGACCGCCTGCCCGGCCGGCACGTCTATTTCCTGGACGACCACCTGTTCGGCGCGCCGCGGTTCGCGTCGGCGCTCTTCGATGGCATGCGCGGGATGGGACGGCTCTGGCAGGCCGCCGGCACGATCAACGCGGTGCTGGCTCCCCGCCTGCTGGAGAAGGCGGTCGAGGCGGGTCTTCGCAGCCTGTTCGTGGGGTTCGAGACGCTCGATCCGGCGAACCTGCTGGAGCAGCGGAAGTACCAGAACCTTCGCCGCGACTACGCGCAGGCCATCCGGCGGCTCCACGGCCTCGGCGTGATGATCAACGGGAGCTTCGTGTTCGGGATGGACGGCGACGACGGGACCGTGTTCGATCGGACGGTGGAGTGGGCGGTCGAGCAGGGGATCGAGACCGCCACGTTCCACATCCTGACGCCCTATCCGGGCACGGCGCTTCACCGCCGGCTGTCGGAGCAGGGGCGCATCACGGTCCATGATTGGGATCTGTACGACACCCGTCACACCGTGTTCCGGCCGGCCCGCCTGTCGGCTGAAGAACTCGAGCGCGGGTACTTGCGGGCCTACCGCGAGTTCTACCGGTGGAGCTCGATCGTGCGCGGCGCATCCACTCACGGGAGCGCTCTGGCCGGTCTGCGGCATGCGGCGTACTCGGCGGGCTGGAAGAAGTTCGAGCCGCTGTGGGATCTCGT
>DATIEW010000338.1:0-6686 GCA_035455585.1 Vicinamibacterales bacterium
GCGGTGGCGCACGTCGAAGCTCGAGCGCCCGCGCTCGGCCCCTGGATCGAGGCTGTTCTGCGGGAAGTTCGGGTCGCCCGCGCTCGTGAAGAACCCGGAGGCATCGTCGGTCGATTTGCCGAGCGTGTAGGCGGCAAGCACCGACAGTCCCTGGGCAGCACGCTGCTGGAACTTGAGCTGGAGCGCGTTGTAGCGCGAGGAGGCCCGCGACTCGATCAGCACGATGTCGGCGAACGCCGGGTTGGGACGCAGGTTGAAGGGATTGGGACTCGCCGGCGGCTGGTTGAGGTCGCGCGCCGAAACGAGATCGTGGCCGCGCGAACCGACGTAGGCGATCTCGACGGCGCGCGACGCCCCGAGCTGCCGCTGCAGGTTCACGTTCCAGTGCTCCATCCACGGTGTCTGGAGATCGCGCTGATACGCGGTCGCCGATTGCGGGATGGGCACCGGGAAGAAGTCCGGGAACGGGTCGTCGATCGTCAGCGGCGGGAGCCCGGGGATGGGGAAATAGACGCTGAGGTTGAAGTACGGAGGATTGAAGTAGAGCCCCTCGGACGTCGCGAGCGCGCCCCGGTTGTAGTAGAAGCCGTACCCGCCCCTGAGGACCGTCCGCGCGCGCGCGTCCAGCGTCCACGCGAACCCGGCGCGGGGCGCCAGGTTGTTACGGTCAGGGTCGTACCCGCCGCGCGGCATGCCGTTCGAGCCGACCGGCACGAGCTGTCCAGTCGACTCGTCGTAGAGGTTGGCGCGGTCGTCCCTGTCGACGGGCGGCGACACGTAGTCGTAGCGGAGGCCGGCCGACACCGTCAGCGATCGGGTGGCGCGCCAGTCGTCGTGCGCGAAGAGGCTCCAGGAGTGCGACCTGAGATTCTGCGGGTTGTCGAGCGTCGCGCCTCCCGTCAGGACCGGCAGGCCCAGCAGCAGGTCCGCGAGCGCGTTGCCGGTATAGCCCTGGCTGATGAAGGTCAGGAAGCCGCGGGCCTGCACGTCCCGGTAGGCGGACTGCCTCACCCCGTACCACTCGCCGCCGAACTTCAGCAGGTGCGCCCCGCGCACCCACGTCATCGTGTCGCTGATCTGGAACGTGTCCGACGTGCTCTCCTGAGGGTTGTTGTATTCGTGCCCGAGCGGCGAGTAGCCCGCGAGGGAGATCAGGCTCATGCCGGCGTCGCGCGGATCGGTGGAGAGCGACGGGAGCCCGACCGACTGGTTGTCGATCCCGGGATTCTCCGGGAACACGCCGATCGAGACGCGGTTGTAGCCGAAGCGGAAATCGTTGAGGCGCCAGGAGCCGAGCGCTGCCATGTGCGAGATCGACAGGTTCTGGCCCCGCCGGTCGACATCGTTGCCGAAGCCGGGCACCGCGGCGAATCCCGTTCCGGCGAACGGCTCGATCAATCGCCGGTCGCTGAAGCTGTAGCGCGCGGTCAGGCGTGAGCCGCCGCCGAACGTCTGATCCGCCCTGACATCGAACTGATCGACGTCGTCGCGAAGCTCCGGCGACGAAACGAAGTTGGCCAGCGGAACGCTGCGGTTCGGCTCGGGGTAGAGGGCCGCAATCGCCGCGCCGACCGGATGTACGAACGGGAGCTGACCGCCGGGAAACGGCTGGCCGCTGAACGGGTCGACCGGGGGACCAAACAGCGACTCCGAAAAGTCGCCCCTCCGCTCGGCGAGCGTGGGCACGTTGCTGACGCGCGTGATGCCCTCCTTCAGCCGCGTGCTCTCGTAGTCGGCGAACAGGAACGTCCGATCGCGCACGACGGGGCCGCCGATCGACAGGCCGAGCTGGGAGCGGCTGTAGTCGGGGTCGGGCTGATCGGCCGGCGCGAAGAAGTTGCGGGCATCGAGTCCGCCGTTGCGCACGAAGACGTAGGCCGTACCGTCGAAGGCGTTGGTTCCCGAGCGGGTGATCACGTTGACCTGGCCGGCCGCGTTCCGACCGAACGACGCGTCGTAGGTCGAGGTGACCACCTCGAACTCGCGGATGGCGTCGACCGCCGGGCGGACTCCTGACGTCCCCAGCTTGGGATCCATGTTGTAGACGCCATCGAGCAGATAGGCATTGGCGTCCTCGCGCCCGCCGTTGACGGTGAAAGCGAAGTCCCCCCGGACGGAGCTGGCCGATCCCTGCGGGGCTGGGGACGTCCCGGGGGCGAGCAGAGCCAGCTCGAGGAAGTTCCTGCCGTCGAGCGGAAGCCCCGTGATCTGCCGCTGGTCGACGAGCGTCGCCATGGCCGACGAATCGCGCTCGATCGGGACGAACGGCGCCCTCACCTCCACGCCTTGTGACGCCGCCAGCTGCAGCGACGCGTCGATCCACAGGTCGCGGCCGACGTTCAGCTCGGCGAGGCCGGTGTAGGTGTGATAGCCCGCGAGCACGATCTCGAGGCGGTACCTGCCCACCGACAGCTCCGGCAGCGCGAACCTGCCCTCCTCGTCGGTCACCGTCTGCCGGGCTTCATTGGTCTCTTCGTTCGTCGCGCTCACCGCCGCTCGTGGCAGCGGCGCGCTGGAGGCATCGGTGACCTGGCCGCGCATCAGGGCCCGGTGCGGCTGGGCTGCTGCCGATGCCGGCTCGACGGAGGCCCACATGCCCCCAAGGAGACAGGCGGTTAGGACCAGGGAGGTATGCGCATGCATCATGGCCAATGTCCTGTATCAGTGATTAGCGGCACCTGAGTCAAGGCCTTAGACGCCGGACGATGGTCAGGCGATCCTATTCATTCACGGGGGTTCCGTCACCGGGGGGCAGGGACGAGGGTTCGCGGTTCGCGGGTTGGAGGCGGAACGGCAAGGCTGGCTTCCGCCTTCCTGAGGAAGCCATCGGCTGGACGGCTGAGAGTGCATTGGGAGTTGGGAGTTGGTGATTGGGTTTGAACTAGTGTCCAACGACCGTCAGTTCCGCCGCCAGCCAGGCCGGCGCCGGATGGATGCGCAGGTAATGAGCGTTCACGTCGAGGGGGATCCGGATCCGTGTGACGAGCGGATCCGCAAGGGCCGCGTCCATCGCAAGGGCACCGGTCCAGTCCAGCCAGACCTCCCGCCAGCCCGTCCCGTCATCGGACGCTTCCACGAGTACCCGCTCCGGCAAATCCGGGAAGCGATCGCGCAGGGCAAACTCCAGCCCGGTCACGGTCCGCCCCCTTCCCATGTCGATCACGAGGCGCTCACCGGGTTCCGATCGCGACGTTGCCTGCAGCCGGTTCGACATCGCATCTGCTGCTCGGGCCGCAGCCGGCAGCCGCAGCAGGAACACCGGGCCGATCGCGCTGATCCCATGGCGTTCGATCCGGTCGATCGCGCCGATCATCCTGCGGTATCCACCGCCGGGATCGAACCGCTCGTTGACAACGATCACGAGGGGACGACTGCGTGCCAGGTATTCGAGCACCGACACGTCTCCTCGCGCCAGCGACAGCGAGAGTATCTGATAGTGATACGGAACGTGTCCCGAATGGCCGTTCACGATGGGCCGGTCGTGCAGCATGGCACGATACATCGCCGATGTCGCCACGCTCGTCTGATCTGTCGGGATTTCGACGACGACCGCGTCAGGGACATCCGGCAGCAACACGCGAGCCGGACGCCGGACAACGGGCATCGACTCCATCCAGCCGTCGGCGGCCAGCCCGGCCAGCAGGACGGCTCCCGCAACTGCCCGCCACCGGCGCCGTCGCGGCATCAGGTGCGTCACGGCAAGGCCGGCCGCGATCGACAGTGTCAACGAGGCCAGCATCGCAAACCGGGCGGGCACGCGCAGGCTGTCGAATCCCGGCAGAAACAGCAGCCACGTATACGGGCGCAGGGCAGAAGGAAGACCGGACTGCCCGCCGCCGGGACCGAGCGCGAACGCCCACATCACCAGCGTCGCGGATGCGTAGAACACGAGCGGCGAGCGCATCTTCAGCGCCGCCGGCAGCCCGCCCCGCGCGGTCATCGCCCCCAGTGCCGCCACCGTGACCGCGATAGCCGTCAGGCCCGGGAACAGATACTCCTCCTGGGTCGTCGAGCGGCCCTCGGGCCAGAACGCAAGGAGCGGCGGCGGTTTCAGAAAGGAAGAGGGCGCAGCGCTGAACTGGCGGATGTCGGAAACGGGGCGTGTCAGCCCGAGCGATTCGTGCACCTCGTCGTAGGTCAGCAGAGCGGGCAGCAGCGGGAGGGACGCGACGATCCACGCGGCCAGAATCCAGGCCGCGCGCCGCGGTGCCGCGCGCCAGTCGATGAACCAGGCCACCCAGAGAAAGATGAGCACCGGCAGGAACAGCATGAAGTAGCCGTTCGAGAGCGACTGCATGAGCCAGGCTGCGCCGAACAGCACGAGCCATCCCCGTCGTCCGGTCGACGCGTAGCCGTGCATTCCCAGCAGGACGACGGGCATCCACTGCGAGGTCAGCACCTGCAGGTGCGACAGCTGGCCGGCGCGGTACGGTGAGAAGCCGAACGCCAACCCCGTGCACGCGGCGGCCAACCGCGAGTTCGTGAGCCGTAGGGCGAGCAGATACGCGAAGCTCCCCGACAGCGCGTACGAGAGGAGCAGCGAGACGTTGTGCGCGAACAGGGGGCTTCCTCCGGCGAGCTGGAGCGGCGTGGCCAACGCGCTGATGCCAAGCAGGTGATCGGAGAGCGCAAGCGCGAAGGGCAGCGGATGGAAGATCGGCGCGTTCCACCATGCCGCGCTGAAGGGCAGAGCCTGCGTGTTCCACCACAGGATCCACGTGACGAGGAGCGGATCCCCCAGATCGTGAGGGACGGAGGAATCGAGACCGTACGCGAGCGGCCAGGTCCAGACGAGGGCCAGGGCCAAGAAGGCGAGAGTCGCGAGGACCGCGTGAGCGAGGCCGGCGCCCGACAAGGGAGAAGGGAGAAGGGACAAGGGAAAAGGGACAAGGGTCCCTTGTCCCTTTCTGATCGCGTCGTTCAACAGCCCGTCAGCGACCCCTTACGCCGCCGGGCGCCGTGCCCCTGCCGCCGCCCTGCGGGCGCGGCAGCGGCTTCCGCGGCAGCTTCTCGTCGCGGTTGGCCGCGTGATAGACGAATGCCGCAACGACGACGGCGTTCTTCTTCATGTCCTCTTCCTGGATCCGTTCGTAGACGTCCATGTTCGAGTGGTGCGTCCGCGACGAGTATTCGACCGGGTCCTGGATGAACTGGAAACCCGGGAGGCCGACGGCGTCGAACGACTGATGATCCGTCCCGCCTGTATTGCGGATCGTCAGCGTGGTCATGCCAACGTTGTGGAACGGCTTCATCCAGGCCTCGAAGATCGGCGCGACCGCCTCGTTGCCCTGCAGGTACACCCCGCGGATGGCGCCCGTGCCGTTGTCGACGTTGAAGTAACTGGAGAACTTTCCGTGCGCCGGCTTGAGCACCATGTCGGCGCGGTTGGCGAACTGCTCCGTCACGTAGGCGCGCGATCCGAGCAGCCCCTGCTCTTCACCGCCCCAGAGAGCGATCCGCACGGTCCGGCGGAGCGGGAGGCCGCTCTGTTTCAGGATGCGCATCGCCTCCATCATCACGGCAGAACCCGCGGCGTTGTCGGTCGCGCCCGTGCCGCCGTGCCACGAATCGAAGTGCGCGCCGAGCATCACGAGCTCCTCCGCCTTGTCGGTGCCGGCGATCTCGCCCACGACGTTGAACGACATCGTATCGTCGGAGAACGAGTTCCTGACGTCGAGCTCGATTCTGACAGGCATCTCCTTCTCGAGCGTGCGGACGATCCGGCCGTAGTGCTCGATGGCGATCCCCACTGACGGGAGACCGAGGTCCGCGTTCGCGTCGCGGGATCCCACACCCGGGCCGCTCTGGACGAAGACCGTTCCGCCGTCGCCGCGCGTGGGCGACACGAGCGCCAGGACGCCCTCGTCTTTCAGAAACTGCATCCGCGTGCGCGCGAAGCTCTGCGCCTGTCCACGACCGCCCCCGCGCTGCCCCGGTCCGCCCGCCCGCCCGGCCCGCCCGCCCCGCGCCGCGGTCCGGGGATCACTCTCCATTGCCCGCAGTTGCTCGTCCGTCAAGCGCCGTGCCGGCGGATCCCAGAGTGCGTCCACCTCACGCATGGCCTGGGTGAGAACCATCTTGCCCTTCAGCTTGCCCTTGAAGCTCGCAATATCCTCAGGCGTCTCGATCACGGCCAGCACCGCGTCGCCGGACACGGGACCGTTCGTCGACGTTGTCCACGCGTGCGGGTAGCCAATGACGGGGAAGCTGCCGCCCGGCGTGGTCGCCATCATGTAGAACCGCTCGTTTGCCCAGCCGCGTCCGAACGGGCCGAAGGGCTCGAGCTTCACGTTCGTGAGGCCCCAGGAGGTCATCTCCTTGACGGCCCACTCGCCCGCTCTGCGGAAGCCGGGGGAGTTCGTGAGGCGCGGACCGTACACGTCGGTCAGCCAGCTCATGATGGTCATGACCCTGGAGTTCTGAAAGCCCTCCTGTTTGATCTTGTAGATGGCGTCGAGGTCCACCCGTTCGGGCGCCTGCTGCGCCGACAGGGGGGTAAAGGTCAGCGCCGCGACCAGCACCGACCCGGCCAACAACGGCCTCCGCTGCAACAAGCCTCTCATCGCATCCTCTCCTTGTCCATTGGCGTGGGGGCTCCGCCCCACACCCCGGCTCGGTCGCTCGCGGGGACCCCTGCGCCCCGCGCCGCTCCGTCCCACCCCACGATGCACAGAACGCATCGTGGG
>DATIEW010000339.1:0-2129 GCA_035455585.1 Vicinamibacterales bacterium
TTCGATCGTCCTGAGCGGTTGCCAGGGATCTGGCGGCGGCAGTGACTCAGGGACCGGCGGTGCGGGCGGCAGCGGCGGCAACGGGGCGCCGCGAATCAGCGGCTCACCGCCAACCGAGATTGCGGTGGACGAACACTTTTCCTTCAGTCCCCGAGTCAACGATCCGGACGGAGACGCGCTCACTTTCTCCATCGCGGGCAAGCCCGACTGGGCCAAGTTCAACTCGGCGACCGGCCGGCTCCACGGCAAGCCGCGCGATGGCGACGTCGGGATATACACGAACATCCGGATCATGGTCAGCGACGGCAATGCGCTGGTATCGCTGCCCGCCTTCGACATCGTCGTAGACGCGATGCCGTCCGACTCCGTGACCCTGTCCTGGTATCCGCCGACGCAGAATGCTGACGGCTCGCCGCTCACCGACCTTGCGGGCTACCGCATCTACGTCGGCCGCAGACCGGGCGCGCTCACGCGCGTCATCCCGTTGCACAACCCGGGCCTCACTCGCTACGTGGTCGAGAATCTTCGGCCCGCGGTGTGGCATTTTGCGATGACCTCGGTCAATTCGCGCGGTCGCGAGAGCGCCCGGTCGGCCACCGTCCGCAAGGCCGTCGGCTGAGCCGCGGAGAAGGGGACAGCCATCCATAAAGGCGGCTGTCGTCTTTTTCCGCTTTTTTTTCTCTGCCGGGCGGCGTCTGCCACGGGCTTGACACATTAATTGAAATATTATTCAATGAATATATGGCAGATTCGACAAAAAGAACCCGCCGCCGGTACCGGCTGGGGCGACGCGCGGAGACGACCGGGGAAACGCGGCAGCGGATCGTGGAGGCCACGTTCCAGCTGCACTCGGAGCGCGGCATCGCGGACACGTCCATGACGGACATCGCGGAACGCGCGGGCGTCAGTGTCGGTACCGTCTACCACCATTTCCCGTGCTATGCCGATGCCATCGGAGCCTGCGGCGCGTATACGGTGGAGCACGCGCCCGCGCCAGGTGCGACGATCTTCGAAGGCGCCAGCTCGCGCGCGGAGCGCATCGCACGCCTGGTGCGGGCGCTGTTCGATTACTACCAGCGCGTCCCGGCACTCGAGTCCGCGCGGCGCAACCGCCACCTCGCGCCGGAGCTCGACGCGTTCGCGCGAGAAGAAGCGCGCAACCGCCGCAGGCTCGCGTCCCGGGCGGCAGGCCCCGGCGGCGCAGCGCTCGCTGCCGCTCTCTCGGACATCGACGTCTATCGTGCATTGCGGCGCGAGGGATTCGGCACGGCGGACGCTGCCGGCCACGTCGCCGCGCTGCTGAATCACCACCTGGACGCCGGCCCCGGCACCAGTCACCGTTCCGTCAGGGAGTAACCCATGCAGACCCGAGTATCCGAGATCGCGGACGGCGTATACCGCTTGTCCACCCTGGTGCCCGAGATCGCGCCGCCAGCCGGCTTCAGCTTCAACCAGTTCCTGCTGATGGCCGACGAACCACTGCTATTCCACTGCGGCCACCGCTTTATGTTCGACAGCATCCTGGCGGCCGTGGAAACGCTGATGCCGGTCGAACACCTGCGCTGGATCTCATTCAGCCACTTCGAGGCCGATGAGAGCGGCAACATGAATTCCTGGCAGGAGCGCGCACCGCGCGCACGGCTCGTGCACGGCCAGCTCGGCTGCGCCGTTTCGCTGAACGATCTCTCGCTCCGCCCGCCGCGCGCGATGGAGGACGGCGAGACGCTGGACCTCGGCGGCAAGCGCGTGCGCTACCTCGCGACGCCGCACGTCCCGCATGGCTGGGACGCCGGGATGATGTTCGAGGAGCGGACGGGGACGCTGCTGTGCAGCGACCTGCTCGGCCAGATCGGCGACGGCCCGGCGCTGGCGCGCGGCGACATCGTCGGGGCGGCACTGGAGGCCGAAGACGTCTGGCATTCGATCGGCGTGACCCGGGATACCGCGCCGACGATCCGTCGCCTGGCCGCGCTGGAGCCGAAGACGCTCGCGATCATGCACGGCTCTTCCCTCAACCAGGGCAGTGCGACGGCGCTGCGCTCCTTCGCCGACGGCATTGCGCGGCAGCTCCTGCCGGCTGCCGCCTGACGGGCGGGACGGAACGAAGGGGAAAACGAAGGGGACGCTCA
>DATIEW010000340.1:0-6172 GCA_035455585.1 Vicinamibacterales bacterium
GGTCGTCTCGGAGCGCGCCGCCCGCGCGCTCTTCGCCGAACGCGACCCGATCGGCGCGACGTTCGATGACGCCAATGCCCGCACGCTGACCGTCGTCGGCGTCGTCGCCGATATCCAGCAGCGCGTCGGCAGAGAGTCCGAGCCGCTGGTCTATGCCGCCCCTGGAGAGCAGATGCGCGGCACGGCAACGACTGTCGTGGTGCTGGTGGGGGCGCGACACGGGGCGATTGCCGCAAATATCAGGCGACGGGTCTCGGCCCTCCTACCCGGAACGGTCGTGACGGTTGGCTGGTGGACGGACCGGATCAACGCGCTTGCCGCATACCGCAACCCGCGATTCCAGTCGATGGTCCTCGGCTGCTTCGCGGCAATCGCGCTGGGCCTGACCGCGCTCGGCGTGTTC
The DNA here is from genome assembly GCA_035455585.1 of Vicinamibacterales bacterium. Classification (GTDB taxonomy): domain Bacteria; phylum Acidobacteriota; class Vicinamibacteria; order Vicinamibacterales; family 2-12-FULL-66-21; genus DATIEW01. Next base: position 404 of record DATIEW010000340.1, read on the forward strand.
GGCGTAGTCTCGGTCATGGTTGCGTCGCGCACGAAGGAGATCGGCGTCCGGCTGGCGCTCGGGTGCTTGCCGCGCGCCGTCGTGTCGCATGCGGTGCGGCGCAGCCTGATTCCGATTCTGGCTGGCATCGCGGGAGGACTGCTCGGCACGCGCCCGCTGGCGCGTCTGGCTGAGAGCCAGCTCTACGAGGTCGACACGAGCGATCCCTTCGTGCTGGTCCTCACAGGGGTGATCGTGCTCACCGCGGGCGCCGCGGCGGCCTGGGTGCCCGCGCGGCGCGCCGGACGGGTCGATCCGGTGATCGCGCTCCGGACCGACCCTTGAGGGAGAGGCTCTACCTCGCTTTCGCCCGCGCGGCCTCGAGCTCGTGACGGATCGGGCTGTCCGCGGTGCGGCACATCTCGACGAGCTTGGCGTAGTAGGTGTGTGCCTTGCTGGCATCGCCCGCCTGTTCTGCCGCTGCCGCCGCTCCCGACAGTCCCCGAAACCGATTCGGTTCCTTCTTCATGGTCTGCTCGAACTCGGCCAGCGCGTCGGCGGGCCGCTTCGCCTCGAGCAGCATCTCGCCGAGCAGTTCGCGCGCCGGAGCCAGCGGGCCTGGCGTCACCGCGGATTTCTCCGTCGCGTCCTCCAGGGCCGCCGCCTCGCGCAGCATCGAGATCGCCTCGTCCTGACGCCCCTGCGCAAAGGCTACCCAGGCGGCGGCGACGCGGCGCTGGATGTCGACCTGGCTTGCCCAGTAGCTGTCGTTCTTCGCACCGAGCGCCGCTGAAAGGGATGCGAGCTTGTCGACGTCCTTCTTCGCCGATGCGGGATCCCCGCTCCGCGCGGCGCCGAGCGCGCGGGCGAAGTGCGTGATGGCATCCGCCCACGCGAAGGGAGTTTCGCGCGGCTCGAGAGCGGCTGCCTCGCGCCAGGCGTGCCGCTCGAGCGCGTACCTCGCCGGAATCGCCGCGAGCGCGAAGAACCCGGCCGGCGCGGGTGCGGCGTTTTCGGCGGCGCCCACGGCAATGCGCTCGCCGATGGGGGGAATGGCGGCGAGAACCTTCTTCGCGGCGGCGTCCCGCGCCAGCTGCAGGTATGCGTACACCTGATAGTCGAGCGCGTGCAGCTCCTCGGAGGCGGCGTTGTCCTTGCGCGCCGCGGCAGCCGACGCCAGGTTCGTGTCAATCGACTCCTGCCAGTAGCCGACCCGCGTGAACGTGTGCGACGGCATGTGCAGCGCGTGAGGCGCGTCGGGGGCGATCTTCGCGTAGCTGCGCGCGGCGTCGAGGGCCCGCGGCGCGAGCGACGGGACGTCGTAGCTGTGGATGATGTAGTGGGCGATCCCGGGATGATCCGGCTGCCCAGGGGCCTCCTTCTCGAGGATCGCCCCGGCCTTCCGCTGGTTCGCATAGGTCCGATCGCCCGGGAGCGCGGACTGATCGAGCGCCAGCGCGTAGAAGATCCGCGCCTCTGAATCGGACGTATGCGAGGCGGCGAGCTTCTCCATCGCCTTCTCGTAGGCAACCACCCGGGTCCGCTGATCGACCGTTTCGTAGTCCTTGTACAGCTCGGCCACCGCGTTGACGTAGTCCCGCTCGCGAGGCGTCTTCGGCCCGGCGCCCCGCGCCTTCTCGACCGCGGCGCTGCCCGCGGCGAGCGCCGCCGGGGAGCGCCACCCGCCGAAGGGATTGCCCCACCAGCCCATCGCGATTCCCCAGTGTGCCATCGCGCAGGCCCCGTCCTTCGCGAGCACGCCGTTGAAGCGGTCGATGGCGGCGGAGAACCAGAAGGAGTGCAGTAGCGCGACACCCTCGTTGAAGTCGGCCTGCACGGCCGGGTCGCAGGATGTCGTGAACTGGACCGTGCCGAGCCGCTGAGGCGGGGCAGTCCCGCCGTGCTGATGCTGGGCCTCTCCGCGCTGGGCGGCGAGTACAGCAATGCTCGAGCCGAGTATCAGAGCGATCGACGTTCTCATGACGGCCTCCAAAGGCACGATGATCGCACGATCCACGGCTGCTGGGAAGAGCCGCAGCCGCGATTCGCTGTTCGCGGTTCGCGCTTCGCACTTCGGTGAGCGTGCAGCCGGCGTCGTCGTTCTGGCACGCGCGCTCTTCCGCGAGGGCCTCCAGTTCGGCGTATCAGCGCCGGGACATTGGGAGTTGGGAATTGGCAATTGGGCGTTGATCCGTATCAACACCCAATCCCCAACTCCCAACTTCCAAGGCATTCACGCCGGGCCCTTTGGGAGTTGGGAATTGGCAGTTGGCAGTTGATCCTATATCAACACCCAATCCCCAACTCCCAACTTCCAAGGCATTCACGCCGGGACCTTTGGGAGTTGGGAATTGGAAGTTGGGAGTTGATCGGCCCGCTCAGAACGCGTAGCGGAAGCTGAGCTGCCAGATCCGCATGAACCCGCGCTGCGATGTAATGCGGCCAAAGCTCGCGAGATCGACCGAGTTGCCGGCCGACGAGCCGTTGAACTTCGCCGTGTTGGTCAGGTTGAGGATCTCGAACCTGATCTGCGCCGACTGGCCGCCGGCAAAGCGCGTGTCCTTCGAGATCACCAGATCCAGGTTCTTCCGGAACTGGTATCGCGCGTCGCCGTTGGTGCGCGGCACGGTTCCGTAGCGTCCCGCGCCCGGATTCTGGAACGCGCCGGCATTGAACCACCTCGCGTCCGGGTGATCGGCCGACGAGACGCGGTCCTCGTCGCTGCCGGACGTGTTGGGATCGCCAATCTGATCCGGCCGCTGTCGGCCGCCGAAGAGCCCGAGGTTCGAATCGGAGGTCCCCTCGCTCATCACCGCGTTCAGCGGCGACCCGCTCACCAGCTCGACGATCGCGGAGATCGTCCAGCCGTCGAGCAGGAGCTGGTTGCTGGACGGGGTGGGGAAGCGGATGATGGGCGCCAGGACGATCCGATGCGGCGAATCGAAGTTGCTGATGGCGTACTCGGCGTCGAGATCGTACACGTTCTGGGGAACGGAAGTCCGCGTCTGGTACGCACTGTCCTCGCCGAACTGGTTGTCCTTCAGCTGGCTCCAGGTGTAGCTGTAGCGTCCGCCCCACCAGCCGCGCGTCAGGCGCTTGTCGAGCACCAGCGTCACCGCGTGGAACTGGCGCTTGCCCCCCTCCGTCCGCTCGAACACGTTGACGTTGCCGAAGTGTGGAAACGGCCGCAGGAGCTGACCGAGCGGTACCGTTGCCCGAGTGCCCAGCTCGCCCGCCTCCGCGATCCCGAAGAAGGGATTGTCGACGGGCTGCCGCAGCGCGGCCGCGTCCCACCCGCCCCCGGGCACCGGGAAGAGCTGTCTGGCGAGCGCAGGGTCGATCTGGTTGATGTTGAGCCCGACGTTGTTGGTCCCGGCGAATCCCAGATCCCTGCCCGTCGCTCCCTGGTATCCGATCGTGAGCGCCATGTCGCCTGGCAGCTCGCGCTGCACGTCGGCCGAGTACTGGTGCACGACCGGCGCGCCCTTGTCCTGGTCGATGTAGTTGATGCTGCCGCCGACGCCGGTCAGCAGCCCGAGCGAGCTTCCGACCGGCTCCTGCAGCCCTGCCGGGAACGGGTTGTCGATCGTCGTGATGGGCACGGCGCCCTCGGCGGGAGACTGGTTGAGGGCCGTCTGGCGCGCGAAACCGATCTGGCCGTGGTTCGTGGCGTTGTACTGCCACGGCGCGTAGAACGTGCCGTACCCGCCCCGAATGACGGTACGCGGATCCAGCGCGAACGTGGCGCCGACGCGGGGAGCCACCTTGATGGCCGGAGGATCGCCCTGGTGCTCGTTCGCGCCGTCGACTCCGGCAAACACCAGGCCGCCCCGCAGCGTACGGCCCTCGAGCCGGGTGCCCGCCTTCGGGACGAGCGCGTCGATGGGATTGGTCGCATCCTGATCGAAGGCGACCGTCTGGCGGTTCTCGACCTCGCGCAGACCGTCTTCGTGCTCGAGGCGGACGCCGTAGGTCAGGCTGAACCTCGAGTTCACGCGCCAGTCGTCCTGAAGGAAGGCTCCGTAATAGCGCGTGAACCAGTGGCCCTCGCCGCGGTTGAACGGGACCGAGCCGTCGACGGGAAGGCCGAGCAGAAGGCTGGCGAACTCGTGGCCGCCGACGCCGTTCTGGCTGGTGAACAGGCGGTCGAACGAAAAGCTGCCGGCCAGGAACAGCCCGCCGCTGTTGGACGACGTTTCCGACGTGACCTTGATGCCGAGCCGGCGGAAGTCAGCGCCCGCCTTCAGGCTGTGCGTGCCCATCAGTTTCGTTACCGTACCGCTGATCGCGTAGGGCCCGGTCCAGCGCGTCCGGTCGCCGCCCCATCCGCCCACGTCGTCGATCTCGTCGAAGAGTAATTCGGGGAACATGGTGAGGCCGTCCGGGTTGATTGCGTTCAGATAGGTCGGGCTGAAGCCCAGCGACGCGAGACCGGGGTCGAAGGTGGCCGTGTCGGTCTGGTCCTGCCACGTCTGCCATCCGTAGCGGAAGGCCAGCACAGTCGAGTCGCTGAGGACATGGGTGCTGTTGATCGCGAGGATGTGGGGTCTTCGCCTCAGTGTGGTGAAGAACTCTGCCTGATTCTCGATGTACTGGAAGTCCGCCGGCATGATACCGCTGCCCGGCTCGTCGGTGTTGTTGTAGAGGTAGAACCCGCTGAGCGTCCACCCGGGGCTGAAGCGGTGATCCACCTTCAGCGTGAACATGTCCGCCTCGTCCACGATGCGGGCGGTGTCGCTCGCGTTCGGATTGCCGTCCTCGTTGTCGCCCACGGGGCGCCCGCCGACGGTCTGCGTGGGCCAGGCGCGCAGCAGGTTGAACCCGACCGCGTTGGCCGCCGGGTGGCCGCTGGGGATGATCGCGTTGGTGAACTCGCCTCCCGTCGCCAGGGATCCGGTGCCGTTCGCCGGGCAGCGCGCGCTGGCGACCCCGTCCCGGCACCACGGGTTGAAGATCCGCACCGCCGCGCCGCCGCTCGTGGTCTGGGAGAAATCGCCGTTGCGCTGGCGCGCGGTCGGCCACACGTACTGGAGGTTGCGGGTCGTCAGTGATCGGTAGCCTTCGGTTGCCGTCCAGAAGAACGTGCGATTGCGGACGATGGGACCTCCCACGCCGCCGCCATACAACCGGTAGTACGAGTCGGAGACGCCCGTGCTCTCCTTGGTGCCGCCTTCACGCTCGCTGAAGAAGTTCAGGTTCTGACCCCATACGGGCCGGGTCTGGTAGAACGCGCTGCCGTGGTACTGGTTGGCGCCGGACCGCGAGCTGATGTTGAAGACGCCCCCGCCCGTGCGCCCCATCTCCGCGTCGTATGTGTGCACCTGGACCCGCACTTCTCCAATTGCCTCGATCGTGGGATTGGCGATGGCGCGGCCGCGCAGCTCGGTGATGGGCACGCCGTCGAGCAGGTAGTTGTTCGCGCGGATGCCGCCGCCGCCGAGCGACACGCGCGACGCATTGGTCTGATCCTGCTGTCGATTGAATTGCGGGTCACCCACCGGGTTCACGGTCGGCACCGTGACGCCGATCAGGAACACGTTGCGACCCGGCGAGGGCAGCAGCTCGAGCTGCAGCCGATCGAGCGTGCCGCCGGTCGAAGCGGTCGTGGTGTCGATGAGGGGCGATTGGGCCGTGACCGTTACCGTTTCCTCCAGCGAGCCCGGCTCCAGCAGCATGTCGAGCGTGATGAATTGCTGCGTGGCGAGGGTCAACCCCGTTCTCTCGAACGTCTTGTAACCGGTCAGCTGGGTCTTGATGGCGTAGGTGCCAGGCGGGACGGCCGGGAAGTTG
>DATIEW010000341.1:0-2975 GCA_035455585.1 Vicinamibacterales bacterium
CCCGCCGGCCTGCGGCCGGCCGCTGTAGGGCATGAGGCCCGGACACTCACACGCCATCTGAAACCGGCTCCGGCGTGTGATGTCCGGGCCTCCTGCCCCACAGCGGCCGGCCGCAGGCCGGCGGGCGGCCGCCGCGGCGATCCCGGCGAGTCCCGTCTCCTGATCTCCTGATCTCCTGTTCCTCATCTCCTGATCTCTGTTCCTCCGCCTTCTCGCTCTCTCTGGCTATCGCAGCCCTCCGCAGCCGCGCTACTCGGTTCGCAGCACGAGAACCGGGTCGATGCGGGTCGCGCGATACGACGGCAGGCCGGCGGCCGCCACTCCGACGATTACGAGCAGCAGCGCTCCCGGCCAGCCCGTCGATGTCGAGAGCTGTGCGACTTCCGTCAGCTGAGCGGCCAGCACCTGCGCCACTGCGAACGCGACGGCGATTCCAGCCGCCGATCCGGCGGCAACCGCGCCAAGCGGCCGGCGCGCCACCTGCCACCAGATGGCGGCCGGCAGGCCGCCGAGCGCGGTCCGCACGCCGATCTCGCGCCTGCGCTCGATGCCGCTGCGGGCGGTGACGCCAACGACGCCGAGGGCCGAGAGGAGGAGGCCGATACCGGCAAACACCGCAAGAAGGACGCTCCTGAAACGTTGAGGGCCGAGCGAGTCGTCCAAAAACCTGGTCATCGGCATCGTGCGTGACAGAGGCTGGGCGGGGTCGACGGACCAGACGGCCTGCGCAACCGGAGCCGCGATGGCCGATGGGTCACCAGCCGTCCGAACGACCAGGCTGATCGGCGTGGTCGTGTTGTTGTTCTGTCGATATGGCAGGTACAGTGTCGGCTGCGGCTCCCGGCCGACGTCAACGTCGCGGACGTCACCTGCCACCCCGACGACGGTAAGTACGGTCGAGAATCCCAGCCCCCGCCGTATCCGGCGTCCAAGCGGAGACTGCTCCGGCCAGAAGCGTGCGGCAAAGCTGCGGCTGACGATCGCGACCAGCTCGGAACCATCCCGGTCGCGCGGGTCGAAGTCGCGGCCGGACACGATCGGGGTGCCCATCGTGCGGAAATAGCGCTCGCTGATTCGACGGAATTGCACCGTGTGACCCATTGCCCCGGGCGCAGGCGGATCCCCGGTCTCGATGAGCGTGATGTACGCGAATCCCGGAATCAGCAGGTTCATCGTCGATGCCGCCTCGAGCACGCCGGGGCGGGCGCGTACGGCCTCGAGCGTTCGATCGAGGAGCGCCACGCGCGCGTCCGCCGAGCCGTAGGCCGCGTCCGACAATCGCAGCTGCGTGGCCAGCACGCCTTCGGCGTCGAATCCCACGTCGACGCGCGCCGTCTGCTCGAAGCCGGCGAAGAGCAGAGCGGCGGAGGTGAGGAGAACCATGGCAAGCGCAATCTGACCTGCCGCCATCGCGAACTGCAGTCCTGATGCCCCCGGGGCCAGGCGGGGACTGCCGGTCGCAAGCCATGCGGCATCGGCGCGGCGCGTCAGCCGGAGCATTGAAGCTGCGGGCGGGCCGAGCGCGGTGACGACCGACAGTCCCACCGTACCGGCCGCGACGCGCCAGTCGATGAGGGCGGCGTCGGCCGGGAGTCTTCCGAGGGGATTGAGGTTGACGATGAGGGGCAGGGCGACGGCCGCGAGCAGCGCACCGGCCCCGCCGCCGGCGGCCGCCACCAGCAGCGCGCCCGCAAGCTCGGCGCGAATGAGATCCCGGCCGCTCGCACCCAGAGCCTGGCGCAGCGCCAGCTCGCCACGCCTCGCAGCAAACCTGGCTATCGCCAGATTGGTCAGATTCGACACGGCTATCAGGACCAGGGCGAGCACGCCGCCGAGCAGGAGGAGCAGCGGCACTCTCTGCGTCCCGTAGGTGGCGTTCCGCAGCGTCCGCACGTGGGACGTCCAACCGTTGAGGACATCCGGCGCTTCATCCGCGGCAGCGGCCATCACCGCTTCCACCTCCACCGCGAGCTGTACCAGCGTGCCGCCGGGCCGCAGCCTGATAACGTTCTGGATGAACGTCGCGTTCCGTCGGGGGAGGTTGCCGCCATGGATCCCGAGCGGCGTCCAGATCTCCGCCGGCACGTAGGCGGGCTCGAAGCTCGCCGGCATCACGCCGACGATCTCGTGGAGCGTCCGGTCGATCTCGATCCGAGTGCCGACGATGTCCGGGCGGCCGCCGAACCGGTTCTGCCAGAGCCGATGGCTGATGATCGCGACGGCGGCGCCGGCCACGTCTTCCGCCTCTGTGAACGCCCTCCCGTGAAGCGGCGCGACGCCGAGCAGGCTGAAGAAGTCGAACGAGACGGCTGCCGTCGCCACGCTCTCCGGGTCGCTCGTTCCGCCGAGGGCGCGCTCGCTCGAGACGATCCCGGCGGGGCCGTCGGCGACGGTGAGGCGTTCGCGCAGGCGGACGAGATCGAGGGGATGCAGAGGGTTGGCGACAGCGGGATCGGTCACGCCCGGCGGGAGCAGATAGATTTGCGCCAGCTCGTGTCCGCGCGGGAACGGCAGCGGCCGGATCAGCATGGCGTCGGTCACCGAGAAGACCGCGCTGCCGGCTCCGACGGCGAGCGCAACGGTCGCCGCCTGGATCAGGAATCCAAGGGGTCGCTGGCGGAACAGGCGGGCGGCCTGTCGCATCTCGGCAAGAAAGCGGAACCGCACCCAGGAAGGCTAGCGCCCGGCATACGATGACTCAAGCTCATTGTTCTAATCACATCGATGAATACTGTTCATGTTAAAGCGTCACCGTGCGGCGGCCGTCTTCCGCAGCGTGCGCACCACGTGGAACGTGAGCTTCCAGCGCTCCATCTGGCGGGATACGGCGATCGAGATCCGCTACGTGGGCACGCGCGGCACGAACCAGTGGTCGACGCTCAACTGCAACGCGATCCGCGGCGAGAACCTGGTCAACAACGGGTTCCTCGACGAGCGCCGCCGGGCCATGCTGAACCTGCAGGCGAACAACTGCA
>DATIEW010000342.1:0-2471 GCA_035455585.1 Vicinamibacterales bacterium
CGGGCAGTCGGGCCGTGGGGAGAAACACGAGAATCCGTTCACTCGCTGCGCCTTCCGGGGTGACCGGTGCTGAAGAACCGCCAGGCCGGGGCAGGCTCCGCCAATTCCCCCGACCGATCTCGCTCTCATGTATAGGGGCGCTGCTCCGCGGACTTGCGGCTGGCGCGGTGGCGTCCACGATGAGGGCGCCGGTGCGCGCGCTGCAGTCGGGTCAGGGAGCGAACTACGCGCGGAGCGCGGATGCGCGGCACGTGCGTCTCGAGGCAGCCGGGTTCGAGCAGCGCTTCCCGCTGCCGGCTCATGTCTCGAACGGCGATGAGGCCCGCTTCCCCAATCGCCTGGGCAGCTATTCCAAGGGCCTCCCGCACAACTACCTGGGGGAAGTCGAGGAGCCCGCCTATCAGTCGCTGTTGGACGCGCTCGACTCGGGGGACCCCGCCGACTTCGAGCGCATCGTGCTCGGAGACGGCATGCCGCTGGTCAACCCGCAGGCCGGGCTCGCCTTCGATCTCCACGGGCCCGACTCGCATGCTCTCGGCTTGCGCCCGGCGCCGGCGTTCGACAGTGGAGAGCTGGCCGCCGAGATCGCCGAGAACTACTGGATGGCGATTGCGAGGGACGTGCCGTTCTCGGAGTATCGAGGGCACCCGGTCGTCGAGCCGGCCGCCGCCGATCTCTCGCGGCTGCAAGGATTCCGGGGGCCGCGGGAGGGCGGGCGCGTGAGCGCCGCTACATTGTTCCGGGGCGTCACACCGGGCGATCTGGCCGGCCCGTACATCTCACAGTTCCTCTGGCGGCGAACGCCATTCGGCGCCGAGGAAGTCGACCGCCGCATCCGCACGGCGCCGCCGGGCCTCGATTACATGACGTCGTATCTGGAGTGGCTGGACATTCAGAACGGCGCGGCGCCGGCCTCGGAGCTCGTGATGGACCCCGTGCCGCGCTACGTGCGCAGCGGGCGCGACCTCGCCGTGTGGGTACGCAACGACGTGATCTTCCAGGCGTACCTCGACGCCCTGCTGATTCTGCTCGACCTCGGAATCGCCTTCGACGGACACCACCCCTACCGGTCGTCGCGGATCCAGCGCGGATTCGGCACGTTCGGCGAGCCGCACGTCGCGGCCGCGCTCTGTGCGGTCACGACCAAGGCGCTGAAGGCCGTATGGTTCCAGAAGTGGTTCGTGCACAGGCGCCTCCGACCCGAAGCATTCGCCGGCCGCATTCATAACCAGGTATCGGGCATCGCGTCGTATCCCATACATCCCGACATCCTGGGTTCGCCCGTGCTCGCAGAAGTCGCGGCGCGGACAGGCAGCTATCTGCTGCCCATGGCGTATCCCGAAGGCGCACCGCTCCATCCCGCGTACGGGGCGGGACACGCAACCGTGGCGGGTGCGTGTGTCACCGTGCTGAAGGCATTCTTCGATGAATCGGCGGCGATTCCCGATCCCGTCGAAGCCACCCCGGACGGGCTGTCCCTGCAGCCGTGCGCCGGTGTGGAGCTCAGAGTCGGCGACGAGCTGAACAAGCTGGCGTCGAACATCTCGCTGGGCCGGGACTTCGCCGGGCTGCACTGGCGCTCGGACGTCACCGAATCGCTGCTGCTCGGCGAGGAGGTCGCCATCCGCTACCTCGCCGAGGAGCGGCCCTGCTTCAACGAGGCGTTCGGCGGATTCTCGCTGACCCGATTCGACGGGACACGCGTCACCGTATAGCGACGGACGCCGTGGCCGGATGGCGCCGCGATCCCAGCCGCGACTCCTCTACCGGGCATCGATGCCGGCGCGCTGCAGGCGGCGCCGGACTGGACGGTCACCCGCGACTCACGAACAGGTGACGCTCAGCCTCCTCGTCGTGCACCGGGGCCGTATCATCCACGAGCGCCGGGCGCTCGGCGTCGAGCATCGGACCGACCCGTCGCCACTGGTCGAGCCACTGCTTCATCTGCGCGCGCGTCTCGCCATCGAGAGGCGGCACCATGCCGGGATTTGTACCCCCGGCCTGGCCCGTGAGTTTAGAATCATCGTGCAGCCAGGCACCCGGGCGCGTGGAGGCCGTCAACCAGATGCTGCCGGCATTCGTCCCAGGCGGGTACGCCAACCCGCTGCCTGGAGGAGGTTGCATGAACCTCAGACTTGCTCTCCGCCGCCTTGTCCAGACACCGCTCGTGAGCGGCGTCGCCGTCCTGTCGCTGGCGCTCGGAATCGGCGCCAACGCGGCGATATTCTCGATGTTCGATCAAACCCTGCTCCGGGCGCTGCCGGTGCAGCGTCCGGACGAGCTGGTGAATCTGTCGGTCCCCGGGCCAAAGCCCGGCTCGAACTCGTGCGGCCAGGCGGGCGGTTGCGACGCCGTTTTCAGTTATCCGATGTTCCGCGACCTCGAGCGTCTCCAAACGGTCTTCACCGGCATGGCTGCCCACGTCGGATTCGGCGCCAATCTTGCCTTCAATGGGCAGACGACGAGCGGGA
>DATIEW010000343.1:0-3271 GCA_035455585.1 Vicinamibacterales bacterium
GAGATCACCGCCTGGTCGAACCGGACCACGTTGGTCTGGATGGAGAGCCGGTCCTTGGGAGGGGTCTCGATGATCGACATGTCGCGGATGCCGGCGAGCGACATGTTCAGCGTCCGCGGAATGGGCGTCGCGGTCATCGTCAGCACGTCGATGCGCTTGCGGAGCTGCTTGATCCGCTCCTTGTGCGCGACGCCGAAGCGCTGCTCCTCGTCGACGACCAGCAGCCCGAGATCGCGGTACTGCACGTCCTTCGAAAGCAGCCTGTGCGTGCCCACGATGACCTCCACCTTGCCGGCGGCGAGGTCCTCGAGGATCTGCTTCAGCTCGGCCCTCGTCCTGAAGCGGCTCACCATGTCGACGCGCACTGGGAACGCCGCGAAGCGGTCCCTCAGCGTCTTCAGGTGCTGGAACGCCAGCACCGTGGTTGGAGCGAGCACGGCCACCTGTTTGCCGTCCATCACCGCCTTGAAGGCGGCGCGCATCGCGACTTCCGTCTTGCCGTACCCCACGTCGCCGCACAGCAGGCGGTCCATTGGAGAGGGTACCTCCATGTCACGCTTGATGTCTGCGATGGCCGTCTCCTGGTCCGGCGTCAGCTCCCACTCGAACGCGTCCTCGAACTCCTGCTGCCAGTGGGAGTCCGCGCTGAACCCGTGGCCGGCGACGGCCTTGCGCGCGGCGTAGAGCTTCAGCAGTTCCTCGGCCATGTCGCGCATGGCCTTCCTGACGCGGGTCTTCGCCTTCTCCCAGCTCGTCCCTCCGAGCCGATCGAGCGCGGGGCGGGAGCCGCCGGTGTACTTCTGGACGAGGTCCAGGCGCTCGACCGGGACGAACAGCTTGTCGTCGCCGGCATAGCGCAGCTCCATGAACTCCTGCGGCTCGTGGCCGACCTCGATCCTCTTCAGGCCGACGAAGACGCCGATGCCGTGGTCGACGTGCACGACCAGATCGTCGACCTTCAGGTCGCGGAAATCGGAGAGGAACGCGCGCGTGGCGGACCTGCGGCGCTCGCCGGCCCGGCGTTCCTCCTCGAAGACGTCGGTCTCGGCCCAGAACTGGAGCGACGCGTCAGGCAGCCGGAAGCCCCGCGACAGATGGCCGACGGCGACGAGCACCGACGCGTGATGGGCATCCTCCGCGCGCTCGATCGGCGCGGCGAACACCTCGTAGTCGGCCAGCAGCTCGATCGTGCGCTCCGCCCGGCCGGCCGAGTGCGCGACGAAGACGACCGTGTCGCCGCGCTCGCGTCCGCGCCGGATCTCCTGGACCCAGTCGGGCACCCGCCCGGCGAACTCCAGCGCCTGCTGGCACGCCACGTGGACGGCGTCGGTTCCACCGGTGACAGCCAGCGCCTCGAGCGCGGTGCCGCTATCGAGCCACGCTTCGACGTCATCCAACTCGACCATCAGATCGGACGGCGGAGGCACCTCCCGCCCGCGGCCGATCGCATCCTCATGGCTCGCGCGCACCTGGCCAATCGTCCTGAGGACGTGCGCGCGGACCTCGTCCGGCTCGCACACGAGCACCGCGGGGTGGCCGCCAGACACCAGATAGTCGAAGAACGTCGACGCGCGATCGGGGTCGGCCGTCTCGCCGAGAGCTTCCTGCAGCGGGACGATCTCCGCGCGATCGAGCAGGGCAGTCGAGCGCTGCGTCGCGGGGTCGTACGCGCGAATCGATTCGATCGTGTCGCCGAGGAACTCCAGGCGTACCGGCAGGTCCGCTCCAGCCGGATAGAAATCGACGATGCCGCCGCGGACGCAGAACTCGCCGGCTTCGTCAGCCGGATCCTGTCTCGAATAGCCGGCCGCCGCGAGGAGATCGCCGAGGTCGACGGGAGACGTCTCATGGCCGGGCTTGAGGGTGAGCGACGTGGCACGCAGCCGCGTGGGCGAACTCAGGCGCGGCAGGAGCGCGGCCGCCGATGTGATTACGAGCCGCGCGGATCCGGACGCGAGCGCGTGCAGGGCGCGCGCCCGGCTCGACGCGACCTCGAAGTGCGGCGCGAGTCCCCGGTAGGGATCCACCTCGTGCGACGGAAACGGCAGGACCAGGCGCTCGACCTCGACGTCCGCGAGGCCTTCCGCCGCGGCCAGGAAGAACCGCGCATCGGACGTCGCCCGGTCGACGTCGGCATCGGCCGGCACGACGAGGACGGTCAGCTCACGGGCCGCGAACGCCGCCGCGACCAGAGCCTGCGCGGGAGGCGTCAGGCCCGTAATACGCCTGGCGAACGCACCAACCCCCATGTGGCTCGAGGCCGTCTTGAGGATCGCGCGAAGGCTCAGGGAGCTGGAGGTGTACGGCGACACTCTGCGGGCGTTGGTCTGACGCCGGAACTCTCTATTTTACAGCTTCAGGCAGGAGGTTGAGCGGTCCGTCAGCAAGCTGAAGGGATAAGGGACAAGGCACAAGGGAGAAGGCGCCAGCGCCCCGCCTTCAGGACTCACGCAGGATCGTCGCGGGATCCAGCAGGAAAACACGGCGTGACACCGTCCAGGCTGGAACCGCGGCGGACGCCGTCACCACCACGAGGGCGACCACCCAGATCGACATATCGAAGACACTGGTTTCGAACACCAGACTATCGAACAGCGGGGAGACGGCACGCGCCAACAGAAGGCCGGCCGCCATGCCCACCGCCACCGGCCAGAACAGTGAACTCGTGACCTGTCGCTGAATGAGAGGAATGGGGGCCCCAAGGGCCATCTGAACCGCGAGCCGACGCTGCTGGTCGGCCACCGTCTTGACGACAACCGCACTGACACCAACGGCCAGCAAGATGAGACTCACCAGTCCGATGCCAGACAGGCTCAGTGCGGCGAACCTGATCGGTGCAGCTTCGCGCGTCCATCGGATCGTGAGAGGGTGTGCCTCGACGGCGATACCGGGCACGAGAGACTGCACTCGCGAAACCCACTCTTGTACCCCACCGCTGGACAGTCGCGCGACGAGGAACACCCTGGCTGGCTGCCACTGCTCCGTGCGGAACGGGAAGTACGCCACCGGTTTCAACTCCTGGCGGACGGACAACTCCTGGGTATCGCCCACAACTCCGACGATCGTGTGCGGCTGGCCACCGTAACTGATCGTCCGGCCGATCGGATTCTGACGCTCACCGAGGAATCGGGACACGAACTGGCGATTCACGATGACGACCGGCAGCCCACGCATCCTGTCATCCCGGGTGAAGAACCGCCCCTGGAGTAGTGGGACGCCCAGTGCTGCGTGCACACCTTCCGTCTGAATGACCTGCACGACGTCACCGTAG
>DATIEW010000344.1:0-6060 GCA_035455585.1 Vicinamibacterales bacterium
ACCGTCCGCGATACTGACACCGATCTCAATCGACCATCGGAGCGACACATGCTCGACGCGTTCAGAAAAGGACAGACCAAGCCTGCGCAGCAGGTCACGGAACTGCAGGCGCTGATTGCGACATCGCGCGAGGAACGGGCGGCCCTGAGCACGATGCTGACCCAGATCCAGCTGCAGAGCTCGCGGCTGGCGGCAGCCGGACGATCGCTGCAGGACGTCGATTCCCTGGTTTCAGCCGCGACGGAGCACCTCGAAAAGGTCAAGGAGCGCCTCAGCGAGGCCGAGTCCCGGTCAGGCGTCCTCGAGCAGATCGACGGCCGGATAGCCGCCCTGGCCGCCGGTGTGGCCAGAGCAGAGGAGCAGGCCGCGCGCCTGCTCGACCCGGACGGCACCCTCCAGAAGCACCGTGATGCCATCGAGCGGCTGTCCGCACAGGCAGCCGACGTTCACGCGAGTCTCGAGCAGCTCGATCAGGAGCGCGCGTCGCTCGAGCAGGCGCGTGCCGAAGTGCGGGACACCTCTGTCGAGGTCGGCGCGCTGTCGACCAGGACGGCCGGCCTGCAGTCGGAGGTCGAAGAGCTCCAGCAGGTCACGGCAACGCTCGGCGGAGAACTGCGACAGATGCAGGAAGGCTCGCGGCAGACGCAGGAGCAGACGGCGGCGACCGCGGAGATCCTCCGGGACGTAGAGCGCCGGCTGGGCTCGGCGGCCCAGCTGCAGGAGCTCAGCCGGGCGACCGAGGAGCGTCTCACGGCGCTCAACGGCCTGGCCGAGCACGTGGCGCAGAAGGTAAAGGTGCTCGAGAACCAGAAGCACACGGTTGAACGCGCCGTGGTCGAGTCGAACCGGCTGAACGAGCTGGTCTGGAACATGGAGGTTCAGATCAAGCAGCTCGAGGAGGGGGCGCGCAGCGCGGCAGCCACCGAAGAGATCGTGGATCGCGTGGAGAAGATGGCCCGCGAGACCGCCGCGCACCTCGAGCAGGGTCTGGCCGCGAGGGACCGGTTCACGGCGGATCTGCAGAAGCTCGAGAAGACGCGCGAGGCGCTCTCCGAACTGGCTCGCGCGCAGAGCGAGAAAGTCACGCTCGAACGGCGCGAGCTGGAAGCCTTCGGCCGCCGCGTGGAAGTCCTGCAGACCGTCGTCGGCGGTGTGGAGCAGCGAATGGACGGCCTCGCCGCGCACGACGCGCGCGCATCCGACCTCGAGCGGCGCCTCGGCCAGCTCTCGCAGCAGATGGAGACGTTCGGCGCCGACGCCGAGCGCGCCCTGGGGCGGCGCGCGGATCTGGAGGCCCTGCACGAGTCGCTGGCGCAGGTGAACGACCTCGAGAAGCGGAGCGCCGCCCGCCACGAGGCGCTCGCCGCCAGCCGCGAACAGATCGAACGCGTTCGCGGCGAGATCGAGACGTTCTACGCTTCGCATGCGGAGGCGGTCCGCCTGCGCGACGCCATCGCCGCCGACCGCTCGGCCCTCGAATCGTTCATGGACCGCATGAGCGTCTTCAGCGCCGGCGTCCCGCAGCTCCTGTCGCGGGTCGACGCCGTCACGAGCAGGCTCGACCTCGCCGAAGAGGGGAGCCGCAAGGCCGAGAAGCTCGTGTCGCTCGCCGAGGAGATCGAGCAGCGCGCCGGGCGGATCGGCGCGCAGCGGCAGCTCGTCGAGCAGGTCGAAGCGCGGATCTCCTCGCTCACGTCCGTTGCCGGCGACATCGACCGCAGACTGCAGGATCAGTTCGCCCGGCGCGCCGAGATCGAGACGCTGGGAAACCGCATGGACTCCATTGCGTTCCAGGCCGAGGAAGCCGGCCAGAAGCTGGAGACGCTCCGAGAGGTGCAGGCATCGCTGCTCCCGCTGGCGCAGCAGGCGGACGTCCTGCAGGAGAGGCTCGAGGCGGCGCAATCAGGCCTGTCGGCGCTGCGGATCTCGGAGTCCACGCTGGAGGCACAGCAGGCGAGGCTGACCGAGCTGGCCGCTCAGGGCCAGGCGGCAGCCGTCAGCGCCGGAGAACGTCTTGCCCAGATGCAGGAGCTCGCCGCCGAGCTGAGCCGGTCCTCGTCGGCGCGCGAGGCGCTCGTCGCGGAGCTCTCCCGGATCGAGGCCAGGCAGCGCGAGGTCGGGGTCCAGATGGAGGCGGCCGACGATCAGATCAGGTGCCTGGAGAAGGCCGCGACCGAGGCCGAACGGCGGCGCAAACAGGTCGCGGCCGCCGACAGCCGTCTCGCCGCGTTTCAGACGCGTCTGGGAGATCTGAGCAGCCTGACGGACTTGCTCGAGCGGCGCATCGACCAGCTGTCGGCCCGGGAAGCCGTCGTCGACGCGGTGCGGAAACAGGTCGAATCCGTCCACGAGATCAGCGCGCGCAGCCGCGCCGACCTCGAGCACGTGGGCGCCCACCGCCAGGAGGTGACGGCGCTGCGGGAAACGGTCGACCGGCTGCTCGAGTCCATCGGCGACACGGAATCGCGGCTCGCGTCGATCGAGTCGCGGCGGCAGCTCGTCGACGAGGTGCAGGTCAAGACGAGCGTCATCCTGAACATGCTCGAGGACGTCCGGCTCAACGTCGAGGCGCTCGGCGAGCAGCGGGCCGTCATGGATCACGCCATCGAGAGCTGCCAGCGGCTGGGCGAGATGGTCCGCGAGGCGCAGTCGACCATGCAGGCGCTGCAGGCCGAGCGGGAGATTGCCGAGCGGATACAGCGCGGCATCAAGCAGCTCAAGGCCAAGGCGCCCGGCGGCGATCGGAAGAAGCTCGCCTGAGTCAGATCTTCTGCCTGAAGTAGTCGAGGGTCTGCCGGAGCCCTTCTTCGAGCGGCACCTTCGGTTCCCAGCCGAGGAGCGTCCGCGCGCGCGTGATGTCCGGCTGTCGGACCTTGGGGTCGTCCTCGGGCAGCGGACGGTAGACGATCCGGCTCGTCGATCCCGTGAGCCTGAGGATCTCCCGCGCGATCGTTTCGATCGTCATCTCGTGCGGGTTGCCGATGTTCACCGGATCGGTGACCTCGGACTCCATCAGCCGGATCACGCCCTCCACCAGATCGCTGACGTAGCAGAAGCTCCGCGTCTGCCTGCCCGTGCCGAAGATCGTGATGTCCTCGCCCCGCAGCGCCTGCGCCATGAACGTCGGCACGGCACGCCCGTCGTCCAGCCGCATCCTCGGCCCGTAGGTGTTGAAGATGCGCACGATCTTCGTGTCGACGCCGTGGTAGCGGTGATAAGCGGTCGTCATCGCCTCGGCGAAGCGCTTCGCCTCGTCGTACACACCGCGCGGGCCGATCGGATTGACGTTGCCCCAGTAGGTCTCCTTCTGGGGGTGCTCCAGCGGGTCGCCGTACACCTCGGAGGTCGACGCCAGCACGAACCGCGCCTTCTTCGCCTTCGCCAGCCCGAGCGCCTTGTGGGTGCCGAGCGCCCCGACCTTCAGCGTAGGTATCGGCAGCTCGAGGTAGTCGATCGGACTCGCGGGACTGGCCCAGTGCAGCACCGCGTCGACAACCCCCTCGACGTAGATGTAGTTGGTGACGTCGTGCTTGATGAACACGAAGTCCCGGTTCACCAGATGGGCGATGTTGGCCGTGGTTCCCGTCAGCAGGTTATCGATGCCGATGACGGAATAGCCCCGGTCGAGGAGGGCGTCAGCCAGATGCGAGCCGATGAAGCCGGCGGCGCCGGTGATGACGACTCTGGGCATGGGTGGTGGGCAGTCGACCGAACCGGTACGGTCCACTAGTGTCCACTAGCGGTGCTGAAAACAACAGGCGTCAACTCCCAACTTCCAATTTCCAACTCCCAGGGTTCCCGGAAGAGGCGGATATGGGTGCCTTGGGAGTTGGGAGTTGGAGATTGGGTGTTGACACCGGCGCCGACCGCCGCCTCAATATGCATGCTTCTGGATTCCCTTCAGCACCGTCAGCCACATGATCTTGAGGTCGAGGCCGACAGACCAGTTCTCGATGTAGTAGAGGTCGTACTCGATCCGCTTCTCGAGCGAGGTGTTGCCGCGCCAGCCGTTGACCTGGGCCCAGCCGGTAATGCCCGCCTTCACCTTGTGGCGCAGCATGTACTGCGGAATCCGGTGCTTGAACTGCTCGACGAAGTACGGGCGCTCGGGCCGCGGCCCGACGATCGACATGTCCCCACGCAGCACGTTCCAGAACTGCGGCAGCTCGTCGAGATCGAAGCGCCGCAGCCATCGCCCGATGGGCGTGCAGCGCGGGTCGTTCTCGCCGGCCCAGACCGGTCCCGTGCGGTCCTCCGCGCCCTCGTACATCGAGCGGAACTTGTAGACCTGGAACGCCTTGCCGTCGAGCCCCATGCGCTCCTGGGTGTAGAACACCTTCCCGCGCGACGACCGCTTGATGATCAGGGCGATCACGAGGAACGGGGTCGAGAGGAACAGCAGGGCGACCGAGGAGATCGCGACGTCGATCGTCCGCTTCAGCAGGCTGTTGAATCCCCGCAGCGGCACGTCGTTGAGACTGATGATCGGGACGCCGTCGATGTTCTCGAGCCTGGCGCGCAGCGCGATGAACTGCAGCAGGTCCGGAACCACGTGGACGTCGACGCCTTCGCGATTCGTGGCCTCGACGAGCGCGAGCATCTTCACGTGCTCCTCGAGCGGCAGCGCGACGTACGCGTGATCGATGCGCTCGCGCCGGATGATCTCGTCAGCTTCGCCGAGCGTGCCGAGGAGCGGCAGCCCGCGGTAGCCGATGTGATCGCCCGCCCGGTCGTCGATGAACCCGATCACCTTGAAGCCGAGTTCGCGATGCTCCAGGAGCTTGTCCGCCACGAGACGGGCCAGATCGCCGGAACCGGCGATGAGAACACGCTTGAGGCCGATTCCGGCGCGCCACCGCCGTTCGAGCGCTTCACGAACGAGCTCACGCGACGCGTACGTCAGGCCGACGTTGATGACGAGGAACAGCAGCCAGACGGCCTGCGACACCTCGTAGACACCCTGTGCCTTCAGCTCCTCCGTCAGGTAGTAGGTCCCGTAGTACAGCGTGCCGACGATCCCGAGCACGACGGCGAGAATGCTCCCGACGAAGACGGCGAAAAAGTCGTCGACCCGCGAGCGCCCGCGACGGAGCCGGTAGAGCCCCTGCACGTGAAACGCGACTGGCACCAGCGCACCGACCCACGGAAGGAGCATCAGGTACCAGTCGAGAGGCGGGATCCCCTTCCACACCGTGATCAGGCCGCTGTGGAACCGGACCGCGTACGCCAGGATGAACGCCGACATGCCCCAGAGGGCATCCGTCACGACGTAGAACGCCACGAGCAGGCGGTTATACCGCCGCATCATTGTTCGTCCTCGCGGTCGGCCTGTTGCGACGATGGGGGCACGTTTCGTGGAGCGCTCGGCAGCTTCGCCGTACGCCCGCTTGCGGCAGCCTCCGCGTCCTCGCGGTCGGCCTGCTGCGGCGATGGGGGCACGTTTCGTGGAGCGCTCGGCAGCTTCGCCGTGGCCTTGACGGCGTCGTCCACTGCGGCTTTGAAGCCGGCCAGGAACCGGTCGCGGGAGAACTGGAGGGCGTGTGCGCGGATTGCGGTCCGGTCGAACCCGAGTGTTCGCGCGCGCGCGAGGCCGTCGGCCAGCGCTTCGGGCGATCCCTCAGGGACCAGGACGCCCGTTTCTCCATCCCTGACCGTCTCGAGCGAGCCGCCCTCGGCAAGGGCCACGACGGGGCAGCCGCACGCCTGAGCCTCGACCGGGACCATCCCGAAGTCTTCGACCCCAGGCAGCACCACGGCGGTGGCCGAGCGATACAAGGCGCGGACTTCCTCGTCCGCGCGCCAGCCGAGGAACTCCACTTCCGGGCCGGCGCGGCGCGCCAGACGCGCCAGCTCTGGGCCGCTGCCGACGATCTTCAGCGGAGCGCCGACGCGGCGGCACGCCTCGATGGCGACGTCGAGCCGCTTGTACGGGACGAGTGCAGACACGGCGAGGAAGCAGGGATCCGGAGCGCGGCGGTCGTCAGCGGGACGGTAGAAGTCCGTATCGACAGGCGGATACACCACAACCGACCCGCGATTATAGTATCGGCGGATCCGGCC
>DATIEW010000345.1:0-2474 GCA_035455585.1 Vicinamibacterales bacterium
GAGTCGCGCCGTCCCCGTCTTCGGCCTCTGGAGCTTCCCGAGCTAGTGTCAGCTTCGCCGCGAGCAGGGTCCTGCCGCGGCTGAGCCGCGATCTGATCGTCCCCACGGCGCACCCGATCGCCTCGGCCGCTTCGGCGTAGCTCAGCTCCTGCAAATCACACAGCACCACAACCTCCCGGTATCTGAACGGGAGAGTGAGAATGGCCCGCCTCAATGCCTCGACCCGTTCGGCTCGCGTGAGGTCGTCGAGCGGATGCCCGCCGGCTGCGGCGACGTCGAACTCCTGTCCGCCGGCGCCCGCGAGCGGCTCGATCAACCGGTCGGTTTCGAACCGCCGGCGGACGAAGTTGCGGGCGATGCCGCAGAGCCACGCGGCGGCCGTTCCCCGCGCCGCGTCGTACCGCCGGGCCTCGCGCATCACCTCGACGAAGACGTCCTGGGTCACGTCCTCCGCAACCGCCGGAACACCGGTGAGGTGCAGCGCGAAGCGGTAGACGACCGCCTGACGCCGGCGGAAGAACAGCGTGAACGCCTCCCCGTCGCCGGCCGCGATCCTGGAGAGCAGCTCATCATCCGTCACGGACGGCGGGAGGGAGGCCTGGGCCATCAGCTGTCAGCTTCGACGCCGACATGATGTATTCGGTTGGGAAGGAGAAAGGGTTCCAGAATTGTATGGCACGGGCCTACCGCTGCGGCCGTCGAGCGGTCCGCGGGACGCCCAGCTCGTCGAGCGTCCGGTCATCGTCGCGCCAGTGAGGATTGACCTTCACGCGCAGATCCAGGAAGACCTTCACCCCGAAGAACCGCTCCAGTTCCTGGCGGGCTTCGGTGCCGATCCGCTTGATCATCCGTCCCCCGCGGCCGATGACGATCGCCTTCTGGGACTCGTGCTCCACGAAGATCGTGCAGTAGAGGCGCAGGAGCCTGTGGCGCTCGCGCTCGTCGAAGGCGTCGACGACGACAGCCGTCGAGAACGGCAGCTCGGCGCGCGTGTGGTGGAGGACCTTCTCGCGCACGGCCTCGGCCACCAGGACGCGCTCCGGCTGGTCGGTCAGGTAGTCGTCCGGGTAGAGCGCCTCGCCTTCGGGGAGACACGCCAGCAGCTCGCGTTCCAGCCGATCGACGCCATCTCCGGTGGTCGCCGACACGGGCACGATGGCGGCGAAATCGTGCCAGTGCTGCGCCTGCTCGATGAGCGGGAGCAACGCCGGCTTCGCCACGAGATCGATCTTGTTGAGAACGAGCACGATGGGTGTGTCGACGCCTCCCAGAAGGCGCGAGACGTACTCGTCCCCGCGCCCCGGCCGCGTCGAGGCGTCGAAGATCAGCGCCACGGCGTCGACCTCGCGCAGCGTTTCGACCGCGGCATCCACCATCCGCACGTTCAGACGGTGCAGGGGCCGGTGAATGCCCGGCGTGTCGACGAAAACGACCTGGCCTTCGGAATAGTTCTTCACCGCCAGGATGCGGGTGCGGGTCGTCTGCGGCTTGTCCGAAACGATGGCGACTTTGGTGCCGATGATCCGGTTGAGGAGAGTGGACTTGCCGGCGTTGGGACGCCCGACCAGGGACGCGAAGCCGGCGCGCGGCATGAATCAGCGGCTTTCGATCGGCGCGGGC
Source organism: Vicinamibacterales bacterium (assembly GCA_035455585.1). Taxonomy (GTDB): domain Bacteria; phylum Acidobacteriota; class Vicinamibacteria; order Vicinamibacterales; family 2-12-FULL-66-21; genus DATIEW01. Next base: position 1,621 of record DATIEW010000345.1, read on the forward strand.
GCCGCGCGACGGACGCGGACCCTGTGAATCCGCCGCCGTTCGGCCTCGAGCACCTCGACCAGCAGCCCGTCGAGTTCGAACACCTCGCCGACCGCGGGCACGCGGCCGACCCGCGTGAGCACGTAGCCCCCGACGGTCTCGAACCCCTCCGGTTCGATCGCGACGTCGAGGCGGTCGCGCACCTCGTCGATGTTCACCTTCGCGCTGAACACCCAGGTCCCATCCCCCTCCTCGACGACGGGTTCGGTTTCGACGTCGTACTCGTCGCGGATCTCGCCGACGATCTCCTCGAGCAGGTCTTCGAGCGTGACGAGGCCGGCCGTGCCGCCGTACTCGTCGACGACGATGGCGAGCTGGCCCTGCTGGTGCTGGAACTCCTTCAGCAGCTCCGGCAGGCGCTTGGTCTCGGGGACGAACGCCACTGGACGTACGAGTCCCGCGATTGGCTGCGCGCTCCCCTCCGCGTCCGTCAGCTGGATCAGGTCCTTCACGAAGACGATGCCGAGGATGTTGTCGAGGTTCTCCTTGTAGACGGGGATGCGGGAGTATTCCTGTTCGCGGAACAGCGCGCGCAGCTCGTCGAGCGTCGAATTGGCGGGAATGGCCACAATGTCCGGCCGCGGCGTCATCACTTCCCGCACGAGCGCCTTGCGGAAGTCGACGATCGATCGGAGAAGGCGCCGCTCGTCGCGTTCGATCAGGCGCTGTTCCTCGACCGCCTCCCCGTTGGGAGCGGGACCGGGAGGTTCTTCGTCACTGGCACCGTTGCCCGCGGCGGCCCCGCCCCGCTCGCGCCGCGCGTCGGTCCCTGGCCGCGTCAGCACCGCCGTCAGCGGTCGAAGAAAACGTACTAC
>DATIEW010000346.1:0-2014 GCA_035455585.1 Vicinamibacterales bacterium
TGCCCCGCGGAGCAAGCGGACAGCTGCAGGTCCGCGCCCGGCTGACGTCCGAGGGCTCGACGATCCCTCTCACAGACGCGGTGGTCGTCGAAGACGTCGGACCGATCGGACAACCGCTTCTGTTCCGCCGGGGGCCCTCCACCGGCAACCGGGTGCTCCCGGCCGCCGATTTCCGTTTCAGTCGCAGCGAGCGCCTGCACCTGGAGATTCCGGTGGTCCAGAAGACCACACCGCTCGAAGGCCGGGTCCTCGACAGGACCGGACAGCCGCTGCCGATTCCTGTGACGGTTGGCGCACGGGAGGATGACGGAACGGGCCAGCCATGGATCACGGCCGACGCGATGCTGGCCCCGCTCGCGCCTGCCGATTATGCCCTGGAAGTTCGCATGGCGGGCACGGGGGCGGATCAATCCGGCGAGGAGCGTGTTCTCGTCGCGTTCAGGGTCGTCCGGTGACCGGGCCGTCCCGCGTTTCCAGTGCGCTCCTGGCCTTCTCGCTCCTGGCGCTCGCGACTCCCTCTGCAGAGTCCGCCGCCGATCGTGGTGCTCAGCAGCCGCCCATTCGCACGGAAGCGACCTTCGTCCGCGTCGACGTGTATCCCACGAAGGATGGCCGTCCCGTCCCCGGGTTGACGAAGAAGGACTTCGAGGTCTTCGAGGACGGCGTGCTCCAGACGGTGCAGACGTTCGAGCACATCCAGATCCGTTCCGCAGGAGCGACCCTCGACGTCGCCGAACCGGCTTCGCAGCGTGAGATGCTGCAGGAGGCCGCGAATCCGAGGAACCGCATCTTCGTGATCTTCCTCGACGTGCCGCACGTGAGCCTCGCCGGCTCGCACACGATCATCGAGCCGCTCATCAGGCTGATGAACAAGATGCTCGGTCCCGACGATCTGGTCGGCGTCATGACCCCGGCGATGAGCGTCAGGGACCTCGTACTCGGACGCAGGGCGCTCGTGCTGGAAGAGACGCTGCGCCGCAACTGGGACTGGGGCCAGTCGGACGATCGGACGCTGCGCCTCTCGGAGCGCGAGCACATGTACGCCGTCTGCTACCCGTCCAGGACGAGCGCCGATCTCTCGGCGCTGGCCAAGCAGATGATCTCCAAGTCTCGCGAGCGGATGACGCTCGAAGCGCTCCAGGACCTGGTGGTCTACCTCCACGCGATCAAAGAGGAACGCAAGGCGATCGTCGCCGTGTCGCAGGGCTGGAGGCTCTACGGCGAGACACCCGAGATGATGAACATCCGCGACGCGGACCCGATCCCAGGCCGCGAACCGATAACGGTCGATCCCACCGGAACGCTGACGCTCGGCGACAAGCGCAACACGAACGTGTCCAGGACCGAGTGCGACGCCGATCGCATGCGCCTCGCCACGATGGACAACGAGCGCTTCTTCCGCGACGTCCTGGCCGACGCCAACCGGTCCAACGCCAGCTTCTATCCAATCGACCCGCGCGGTCTCTCCGTGAGTCCGGCCGGCGTCGACACCCTCCGCGAGCTGGCGGACAACACCGACGGCTTGGCCATCCTCAACACCAACGACCTCGACACGGGTTTACAGCGGATCGTCGACGACCTGACTTCCTATTACCTGCTCGGTTACAGCTCGACCAACCCGAAGCTCGACGGGCGCTATCGCAGCCTGCGCGTGCGCGTGAAGCAGCCGGGCATCAACGTGCGAGCCCGGCGCGGGTATCGCGCGCCGAGGCCGGAGGAGGTGACGATTGCCCCTGCGCCGCCGGGAACGCCGGGCGACGGCGAATCCTCCGCGGCGCTGACACGCGCGCTCGGCGCCCTCGCGCGCATCACCCCCGCTTCGCGACTCTTCGTTCATGCGGTGCTTGCAGAGGGAACGGCGCCGGAAACGGGGGAGCTGTGGATCGCCGGCGAGCTGCCGCGCGCGCCCGGACCGGACGCCTGGGCGCAGGGTGGACAGGCCGACGTTCAGGTCAGCGGCGGGAACGCGACCGGCGGCGCGAAGGTCAGCTTCCAGCGCGGCCAGCGGGCGTTC
>DATIEW010000347.1:0-2290 GCA_035455585.1 Vicinamibacterales bacterium
CCGTTCGCGAGAGTGCCCGGCGGCCGCGCGCTGGTCATCGCACAACTTTCGTTGTCCGTCGTTCTCGGCATCGGCGCCGCCGCGTTCGTACAGGCTCTTCGAAGCCTCGAGGATCGGGATCTCGGCCTGGACCGGGAGCACGTGCTTCTCCTCTGGGCTTCGCCACGGCAGGCGGGGATGCTCGGCGATCGCGTCGCCGCTCTGTACGACACGGTTCGTGCACGTCTCGCCCTGCTTCCTGACGTCGTCGAGGTCGGTGTTGCCAGCGGCGGTGTCCTCGACGGCGGGCGGTCCGAAGACTCGGGACAGCGTGTCAGCGTTCCCGGTCGAGCAGCGCCGCCCGGAGAGATTTTCAGGGCAAACTCCGATGTGGTCACGCCGGGCTACCTGGGCGCTCTGGGCCTGCGCCTGCTGCAAGGGCGTGACGTCGCGGTCAGCGACTCAGGGATGCCGCACCATGTCGCGATCATCAGCGAGTCAGTGGTCAGACGCTTCTTCCCGGACGTGGATCCAATCGGGAGGCTGATCACCTTCGAGGGCTCCAGCGCCCCACACGAAATAGTCGGCGTCGTCAGCGACGCCAGGTACCGGTCGCCATTCGCCACGAATCGGATGATGTTCTACGTGCCGTATCACCAGGAGGCCGGCCACTTGTACGGGATGTGCATCGCGTTGCGGACCTCTGGCGGTCCTCTGCGCCTCGCGCGACAGGCGCGCGAAGCTCTCCGAGAGGCCGCGCCTGATCTCCCAGTGCTGCGCGTCGGCACCGTGGAAGATCAGATTGCCGATGTCCTGGCTCCGGAGCGGATGATGGCATCGTTATCGCTGTTCTTTGGCGTAACGGCGGCGTTGCTGGCCTGCCTGGGTCTCTACGCGCTCCTCGCGTACACCACGCGGAACAGGACGAACGAGATCGCACTGCGCCTGGCGCTGGGCTCGAGCCGGATTCGGGTGATGCGCATGGTCCTCCGGGACTGTCTCCGGCTCGTCGTGACGGGTGTGGCCATTGGACTGGCGGCGGCGACGGGCGCGGCGCGTGCGGCACGAAGCGTCCTGCCTGATGCTCCGGCGGCAGACCTGCCGGTGGTGACTGTGACCATCCTGCTGCTGTCTGCCGTTGCGCTGCTGGCGGGGCTGCTGCCGGCCTGGCGTGGGTCGCGGCTCGAGCCCATGGCTGTGCTGCGCTCGGAGTGAACACGCGCGCGGCAGGATCGATCGGGCCCAGGCTGACTCTCGCCAGGAATCCGTCGTCTTATCGCCGTCGTCGAGGCCTGGGCGACGAATCCCCGGCGCGCGACGGTCCCCCCGCTGGCGGGCTCGCCCCGGTTGAACGTGACCAGCGGGAGCCAGGGTCTGTCGACGACGCGCGAAAGCCTCAGGCGTGCGATCTCGATTCTAGCGGCGGTTGCTGGCGTCCTGCTCCTCATTGTGTCGGTGAACCTCGCCAGCTTGCTGCTTGCCCGGGGCGCGGCAAGGCGCGCCGAGATGGCCGTGCTTATCACGGCGTGCGGCGACGCTGGAGGTCTGTTGGCGGCGCGGTAGGCAGAGGACGGCGGGCTTGCCTGGATTCATCGGACTGACCCGACGTTCGTCCTGGAGCCCGCGCTGGACCTGCGAGTGTATGCGGACCTTGCGGTCGTCGTGCTCGTGGTCGCCGCGTTCATTGGCCTGATGACTGCGCGGCGGGCGACGCGCGTCAATCCCAATCCCTCGATGAAGAACGGTGCGGTAGCCGCAGCCGGCGGCGCGGGCGCCTTCGAGCGTGCGCTGCTGGTCACGCAGGTGGCGATGGCGCTCGTGCTGGTCGCGACGGCCGGCCTCTTCGTGCGCACGCTTCACAATCTCGAGACCGCCGACGTCGGCTTCAATCAGCAGGACGTGCTCCTCTTCCGGGTCACGCGTACAACGCCGGTGCCCTCGGGCAAGGACGCGGGCGCCAGCGATCCGTCCTACATGCTCGACGACCTGGCGGCGCGGCTCCAAGCCCTGCCGGGCGTCCGCGCAGCCGCGTATCGTGTCCTACCGCGTGGCGCGCCGCACGCATTAGATCGGCATTCGGGTGGCACTTGGTGCCACGCGCCGTCGCGTCGTCCAACAGGTGTTTCGCGAGGTTCTAGTGATCACCGGCGCTGGGGTGGCCGTCGGGCTGGTGATGATCGTGGCCGTGACGCGACTCGCCTTCAACGTGGCCCGTCGGACGCGGGAGCTCGGGATTCGAATGGCCGTGGGCGCAACGACGTGGAACCTCGCCGGTCTGGTGCTTCGGGACAGTCTGATTCTGGCCGGGATC
>DATIEW010000348.1:0-2101 GCA_035455585.1 Vicinamibacterales bacterium
TTCGCGCTCGAACTGCTCGACCTGTGTTTCACCGACGACTGCGACGCGGCGATCGCCGCACACTGCCGCGCGCAGCCGCCGGACTACTGGGCGGTGACGCTCAGGAACACCGATGACGTGTATTTTTCCAGCGGCTACAGCTTCCTGGCGAAGATCCGGGACATCGTGGCGTCGCTCCGCCGCGCCCGGCCGGTGCCCATCGTGATGGGCGGTGCGGGCTTCTCGGTAATGCCCGAGAAGCTGCTCGAATACCTCGGCGCCGACTTCGGCATCGTCCGCGAGGGCGAATTCAGCTTTCCCGAGCTGCTGACCTGTCTCGAGGCCGGACGAACGTTCACGCATATCCCCGGCGTGGTCTACCGGGATGCCGATGGCGTGCGCTCGACGCCGCTGGACCCGGACACCTCCGGGCGGCTGGACCTGCTCGGTCCCCACAAGCGCGAGCTGGTCGACAACCGGCGCTACTTCGCCAGGGGCGGGCAGATCGGCATCGAGACCAAGCGCGGCTGCAACCGCACGTGCATCTACTGCGTGGAGCCGCTCATCAAGGGCCGGAAGGTGCGGATGCGCAACCCCGACGACGTCGTGGACGAGATGGAGTCACTGGTGGAGCGGGGGATCAACGTCTTCCACATCAACGACTCGGAGTTCAACCTGAGCATCGCGCATCCGATTGCGCTGTGTCGCGCCATCGTCCGGCGGAACCTCGCCAGCAGGATCCAGTGGTACGCCTACGGCATGCCGCGGCCGTTCCCCGACGAGCTGGCGGCGGCGATGAAGGAAGCCGGTTGCGTCGGCATGAACTTCGGCGTCGACAGCGCGAGCGAGAAGATGCTGCGAATTCTCCGGCGCACCTTCCGTCCCGCGGACATCGAGCACGCCGTGAACGCGGCGAAGCGCCATGGCCTGGAGCACATCCTCGAGCTCCTGTTCGGCGCCCCCGGGGAGACGCAGGACACCGTGCGCGAGACGATCGAGTTCGTCAAACGCATCGATCCGGAGCGCGTGTCGGTCACCGTCGGGCTCAGGATCTTCCCCGGGACCGAGCTGGAACGAATGATCCGCAGCGAGGGCCTGGACCGGAGCAATCCGAATCTCCACGGCCATGTCGACGGCAACGGCGATCTCCTGCACCCGGTGTTCTACCTGCCGACCTCCCTGGGCCCGGAGCCGCAGAAGTTCGTCGCCGGGCTGATCGGCGACGACCCGCGGTTCTTCGGCGCCAACGACAGCCTGTTCAACTACAACGCGAACGACGCGCTGGTCGAGGCGATCGAGCAGGGGGAACGCGGCGCGTACTGGTCGATTCTGAAGCGCATCGAGAAGCGCTACGTACAGGCCCGGGACAGAAGGGCCGCCGAGCGTGCGGTCGAGTCGCCGGCAGACCGCCCGCCCGAGCGCGGCAGGACCGTGACCGTCGCGGGCAAAGCGGCCCTGCCGTGCCCCGCCTGATCCGGCGCTCGCTCGCGCGAACGTCGGTCGTTCACCCATCAACGGATCTGAGCGCCGGAGGGAAAGTGCCCACCGAACCAACGCTGGCCGAGCCTTACCGGATCAAGGCAGTCGAGCCGATCAGGCTGATCGACCGCGAGCAACGGCTGTCGCGGCTCCGCGCCGCGGGCTACAACGTCTTCCGGCTGGACGCGGACGACGTGTACATCGATCTCATGACCGACAGCGGGACTTCGGCCATGAGCGCGGCCCAGTGGGCCGGAATCATGACCGGCGACGAGTCCTACGCCGGCTCCCGCAGCTTCGCGCGGCTGAAAGAGGCCGTGCGGGACGTGCTGGGCTTCGAGTACGTGCTGCCCACGCACCAGGGCAGGCCGGCAGAGCACTTCCTGTTCCGCACCCTGGTCAAGCCGGGGCAGGTAGTGCCGTTCAACGCCCCGTTCGATTCGACCGAAGCGCACGTGACCGTCGCCGGCGGCACCGCCGTGGCGTGCGTCGCCGACATCGGCTACCAGCCGCATCTGGAGCACCCCTTCAAGGGCGACGTGGATCTGGCCAAGCTGCGAAACGTGATCGAGAGCGAGGGCGCCGACAAGGTGCCGCTGATCATGATCACGCTCACGAACAACGCCGGCGGCGGCCAGCCGGT
>DATIEW010000349.1:0-2051 GCA_035455585.1 Vicinamibacterales bacterium
GGAACGGAGGGCGTGATTCACCCGTACGCGGCCGCCGAGATCGTCGAGCTCGACGACCTGGACACACTGCGCGATGCGCTGGCGAAGCTCCCGTGCTGCGTGACGGCTGCCGATGGCCGCCCGCCTGGCGAGCCTCTCAATGTCGTGCTCGTCGGCAATCCCGACGACATCGGTGCCGCCTTCAACAGGCGCGGCTATCGGCGGGACCAGTCGAGCGCCGACGCCTCGCAGCGGGTGTTCGGCCGGCCGCCCGACGTGACCGTCCGCAAGCGCGCAAGGAACCGCGCATCGGCAAGCTGGGTCCGCCTGTGGCGCGCGCCGCTCAGTTATCGCGGCGACATGGTCTTCGTCGCTCAGGCGGGAAGGCCGGTCGGCGGACGATTCCGCGATGGCACGGCCGGGAGTGTGAGCAGGCATGCCGATGTGGACGAGGTCCGCAATCATCTGATTCACGACTTCATGTACTCGGGAGGCCTCGAGAAGCTTGCCTTCGTGGCCGGCGTCGGCCCGGCCCCCGCCGACCGGCCGAGATCCGTGCCCGGAGGCAGTCGCTACTTCACGGACGGGCGGCGCGCCGCCTTGTTCCTAGGCGCACGCCCGCGCACCTTTGCCGAGGTCGAGATTCTCCAGTGGGAGCCGATCCTGCCGACGGCGCCCGACGCGACGGTCCGGAACGCGAGCCGTGCAGGCGACTGAAGGCGTCAGCGGCGCTGGCGTGCGCCGGCTGGCGCCGCTGTGCGCGCTCGCAGCCATCGCACTCGGCGCCTGCGCCACGACGTCTCCGCCGCCCGTGGACAGGTACGCGGTCGAAGTGCCGATTGGCGTGACCGACGCGCGCGGGAGGTTCCGGGAAATCTATTGCGCGGTCCTGCAGCATGAAGGGGACGGATTGCCGGACAGTCGGCCCTGTGCAGACGCCCTGACGCCGGTCAGCGATGAACCTCCCATTACGGGAAGACCTGTGTCGCTCGGCCCGTCACGCCGGCGTCTCGCCGCGGCGGTCGTCGCCGGAGTCGGCTATAGCTGCTTTGCCAAATGGCTCGATCCGCCTGGAACCGTGGCGGCACACCTGCAGAAGCACCAGTACGACCAGTTCCTCATCGAAGTCGACGCGCTTTCGGGCATCGAAAAGAACGCGAAGCAGATCCGTGACGCAATCCTGGCCATGCCCGAGGAGCCCGGTCCGCCCCGGCTCGTGCTCGTCGGCTATTCCAAGGGCGCGCCGGACATCTTCGAAGCGATCGTCCGCTATCCCGAAATCCACGGCCGAATCGCGGCGATCGTGAGTGTCGCCGGAGCCGTTGGCGGCTCCGCGCTCGCCAACGACGCGGAGCAGGAGAAAGCGGCGATGCTCCGGCATTGGCCGGGCGCTGCCTGCGACGAGGGCGACGGCGGGGCGGTCGAGAGCCTGCGCCCGGCCGTCCGCGAGGTGTGGATGGCGCAGAACCCGCTGCCACGCGCGCTTCGCTACTACTCGCTCGTCACGCTGCCGACTCCCGAGCGCGTGTCGCGCATCATCGCGAAGTCGTACCGCAAGCTCGGCGAGATCGACTGGCGAAACGACAGCCAGGTCATCTACTCCGACCAGATCATTCCCGGAAGCACGCTGCTCGGATTCCTCAATGCCGACCACTGGGCCATCGCCGTGCCGGTGAGCCGGTCCCACCCGGTCATCAGCCGTTCGCTGGTGAACCGAAACGACTATCCACGCGAGGCCCTGCTCGAAGCCGTGCTGCGCTTCGTCGAAGAGGACCTGGAGTCGGGCGGCAGCTGAGCGGCTCCGCGCGCAACAGGAGCATCAGAAGCTTGCGCCTACCGCGATCACGACCGTGGGCGAATCGTCCGGGTTGAACACGTGCGCCGTCACGTCGAGGCGCCCCCAGGAAAACCCTGCGAGTATTCCCCGCTGGATGTCGAACTCCGTTTCATAGACCCTGGTCCGCTGCACGACCAGTCCCGCACGCCAATTCTCGCCCGGCGCGACGGTAAGCTCGGACCAGGTGTAGAGGTAGCTGTCGTCGGAGTCGTCCGCGTCGAACACGTACTCGGTT
>DATIEW010000350.1:0-6957 GCA_035455585.1 Vicinamibacterales bacterium
TGACTCGGCGAAGTCCTCGCCGTACGCAAGCTGCGGGTTGGGGTTCGCCTCGATGACGTAGGGCCGGCCCGAGTCATCCATGCGCAGGTCGATGCGGGCGTAGCCGCTCAGCTCGAGCGTCCGGTACACGCGCTTGCAGAGACGCTGGACATGCGCGGCGGCCTCGTCTGGCAGGCGCGCGGCCCGCGTCGTGATCCCGTATTTCCGCTGGTACTTCGGGCTCCACTTCACCCGTTCGGTGGCGATCCGGTGCACATCGTCCGGCATTTTCGTGAAGTGGAGCTCCCAGACCGGGAAGACGCGCAGCCGCTGGTTGCCGAGAATACCGACGTACAGCTCGCGTCCCTCGACGTAGCGCTCGACGATCGCGTCGGTCCCGACGCTGGTGTGGATGAACTTCACGCGCTCGTGCATCTTCTCGTCGTCGTCGACCACAGACGCCTGCGAGATGCCGATCGAGGCTTCCTGCGTCAGGGACTTCACGATGAGCGGGAAGGTCATCCGCTTCGGCCGCCTGGCCTTCCGGCCCACGTGCACGACGATGAACTCGGGGACGGGGATGCGGTGATAGGAGAGAAGCGTCTTCGAGAGCGCCTTGTCGCGCGAGAGCATCAGCCCGCGCGGATTGCACCCGGTGTAGGGCACGCGGAGCAGCTCGAGATACGACACCACGTTGTGGTCGAAGGCGCCGATTTCGAGGAAGTTCTCCATCATGTTGAAGGCGATGTGCGGCTTGAACTCCTCCACCGCGCGACGGATGATCGTCAGGTCGTCCTTGATCCCGAGCGGCCGCACGTCGTGGCCCAGTTCGCGCAGCGTGCTCGTGACGTCGTACTCGGTCTTCCACTGGACCGTCATGAGGTCGTGCCCGGATACGTCATCGGGCGGCACGAGATAATCGTGCATGAGCACGAGGACGCGCAGCTTCTTCATAGAACTACCCGGTACCGCCCGCTGTGCAGGTAGTTCATCGTCTGGACCGTGAGCACGACCAGGAAATCCGACCTGGTGCGGTCCTCCGGACCGGTGAGCCGGAGGTTCAGCTCGTCGCAGCGCTGGACCATCTCTTCGATGACCTGATCGATTGTGTACTGGTAGACGGCGGTGAAATCCGCGACGGTGCGGCGGACATCTTTCCTGATCTGGTTGATGAAGCGTGACGCCGGCATGTTGCCGGCGTACTCGGGGGCGTCGGAGAACAACCGCCGGAGATCGCGGTCGTAGAAATTCGGGTAGTCGAACCCGTAGTGCTGGGCCTTGCGGCGGTAATGCTGCCGGAGCGTCCGGCGGATTCTGTGCAGCGGGTCGACGAGGCGAGTGGTCGCCACGAGCGGCTGGCGCGGGGCGATCTCGCGCATCAGCTCGTCCATGTACTCGAGCTTCTTCAGCGCAGGCCAGTCATGATAGCGTCGGCGCCAGTCCGAACGCGGGTTGAGCCAGACGGCGAACGTCTCGGCGAAGTCCTCGTCCGGGTGGCTCTGCGCGTACCACGAGTCGAGGTGCAGCACGAAGCTGCGGCTGTAGGGTTTTGGCGTGTACCACTCCGGGTACGGCAGCGACGAGGGGCCGAACAGCGCGCGGCGCTTCCGGCGCCGGTACAGCAGGTACGCGTGGTCGATCGCATGGCCGGCCTCGTGGCGCAGGATCCGCATGCACCACGACGGCGTCCCCCCTTCCACCTCGAGCATCTGGTTCCGCTCGAGCCGCGCCAGGCGCGGGTGCGCCAGGTAGAAGGGAATGGCAATGCCCGGCACATCGTCAGGCGTGAACCACTCGTCGGAGAGCCAGTAATAGGGCCGGAACACGATGCCCCGCGCCGCCAGCTCCTCATGGAGTTCGGCGATGCGCTTCTCGAGCACGCTGCCCTCGATCGCCACGCCGAGGTCGCACATGCGGATGTCGAGCAGCTGCTCGTCGCTGAACTTCGCCCAGGCCGGCGGCTGCGGCCTGGGGGTATCGGGGGGTTCGGGCGCCGGAACGGAATCGGTCATGGTGTGTTCGCTGGCAGGCCGCTGAAAAAGCCCGGCCTGATGGGCAATGGCCAATGGGCCATGGCAAAACAGGCGCATTTGGCCCATGTGCCATTGCCCATTCGCCATTCAGGATGCGCTTTTCAGCATCCTGCTAGTGTCTACTAGCCGTGCTTGCACATCCAGTCAGTCAGATTCTGTACAAGCACGGCTGAGGCGCGCACGGCGCGCCTGCGAGCCGGGGCCCCCACGATGCGTTTTGTGCATCGTGGGGTGGGAGGGCACGGAGCGGGGCGACGGGGTTCCCGCGAGTGCCCGAGCCGGCCAGCCTCCGCCCCCCTCCGCCAAGGCTTCGGCGGAGGCGTCGCCGGAGCGCTTCGCGCGTAGGCGGACAAGGCTACGGCGACCCGCCGTAGCGCTTCGCGCGAAGGCGGGCTGTGGGACGGAGCCCACGCTAGTATCGGAGAATTGTATCGGCGTCGTGTGCGCGGAAGGCCGCGATCGCTCCAGGGAACCGGGCGATCACGGGCGGCGCGCGCTCGGGACCGAGGACCGTCAGCGCCGTGGCGAGCGCGTCGGCCGTGGCGGCGTCGGGCGCCATCACGTGGGCGGTCACGCCGGTGGCCACGCCGAGGCCCGTTCGCGGATCGACGACGTGCGAATAGCGGACGCCGTCGATCTCGACGAATTGGGCGGCCGGTCCCGACGAGGCGAGCGCGGCATCCGTCAGCCGCGCCGCGCGCCGGCGAAAGTCCGCATCGACGCCGGGCACCTCGATGCACCAGCCGGGCCGGCCAGGGGGCGCGCTCCCGGCCACGATATCGCCGCCGGCCTCGACGAGCGCGCGCGGAATGCCCTTGACGCGCAGCACCCCCAGCGCGTCCTGCAGAATGTAGCCCTTGGCGATGGCGCCGAGGTCCAGCCGCATGCCGGCCGCGCCGAGGCGCACCGGGACCCGCGGCGACGGCTCCACCGGATCGCGGAACTCGATCCGGCTCCAGCCGACCAGCGCACGCGCGGAGGCGAGGCTCACCGCGTCCGGCAGCCGCTGGGTCGATCTCGCCTCTCGCCACAGGGAGACGAGCGGGCCCACCGTCGGGTCGAACGCGCCTTGAGTCGCGCGCGCGACCTCGATGGCCCGGCGGAGCACCTCGACGAGTTCCGCGCTGACCGGCACCCACTCCGGCGAGCGGCGCTGCAGCTCGCTCAGCTCGCTGTCCGACCGATAGGCGCTCATCATCCGGTCCAGATCGGCGATTCGCGCAAACGCAGCAGACGCAGCCGTCCGCGCCTGCGCCTCACCCGCCGCGTACAGCACCACTCGAACCGGCAGGCCCATATGGACCTGCGAGTACTCCCGCGGTCCGCCAGCCGTGCCCGCCGACTGTGGAGGCTCACACGGGCCGTCGGCGGACTTGGCGCCAGGACCCGTCCCAAGGCACCATAGCAGTCCGCCGAGAATCGATGCCCGCCACAACACTCCGCGTTTCACGAAGGTCTCCTCTCCCGTCGCGCCGCGGTCCCGGCGTCGGGGCGCTGCCGGTTGCCGTCGCGACGCTGTGTGCCGCAGCAGGACTCCTCGCACAGAGTGGCGGCGCGCCCACAGGCTACCGCGAATCGATACCCGGCACACTGGTGACCTTCGAGATGGCTCTGGTGCCGGGCGGGACCGTCGTTGTGGACAGCGCGACGTTGACCGTCGAACCGTTCCACATCGGGCGTACCGAGGTCACGTGGGACATGTACGACGTCTTCGCGCTCGGCCTCGACAAGCCGAAGGCCCGCGGAGGGTCGGACGCCATCGCCAGACCATCCGAACCGTATGGCGCTCCCGACCGCGGCTGGGGGCACGCGGGATATCCGGCTATCAGCATCGCGAGGGGCGGAGCCGAGGCGTTCTGTGCCTGGCTGTCGGCCGTCACGGGAAAGGCGTACCGCCTGCCGACGGAAGCCGAGTGGCTTCACGCGGCTCGCCTGGCAGCCGATGGCGCCGACCTGACTGCAGACGGGCGGAACGCCCTGGCATGGCATCGCGGGAATTCCTCTGGAAAGACCCATCCGGTTGGAACCAGAGCAGCCGACGCGCTCGGCCTCTTCGACCTGTTCGGCAACGCTGCCGAGTGGATCGCGACGAGCGACGGCGCCCCGGTGGTCCGCGGCGGGTCCTTCGGCGACCCCGCGGCCGCCGTCGGGCCGGAAGCTCGCGCCGCCCAGGGCGAGTCCTGGAACGAGCGCGATCCGCAGCTCCCGAAGAGCCGCTGGTGGCTGTCGGACGCGCCGTTCGTCGGATTCAGGGTGGTCTCGTCCGGGGGGAGCGGAGGTAAGGGAACAGGCGGGTCGTTCCGTCGCACTCTGGAGTAGGCTATAGCCGGCGTTACCGATTCCGAGCACGGGACGCGCTTCTCGAAGGAGTGCCGACATGGACGACAGACTTGACGTATCGCGGCGGACCTTCATCCAGACGACGGCTGCCGCCACAGCGGCGATGGTGTTCCCGAGCGGCGTCCGGCTGGCTGGATCGGACGTGATCCGGGTGGGCGTCGTCGGTTGCGGGGGGCGCGGAACGGGAGCGGCGCGCGACTGTCTGCGTTCCTCGGATGGCGTGGAACTGGTCGCGCTGGGCGACCTCACGGCCGACAGGCTCGCGCAGTGCCGCACGGCGCTGGCGGAGGCGGCCGCCAAGGACGCGGCGTTTGGTGAGAAGTTGAAGGTCACCGAGGACCGCTGCTTCGTCGGGTTCGACGCCTACGAGAAGGTCCTCGCTTCCGACATCCACCTGGTGATCCTGGCAACGCCGCCGGGATTCCGTCCGGCGCACCTTGCGGCCGCGGTGGAGGCCGGCAAGCACATCTTCGCGGAGAAGCCGGTGGCGATCGATGCGGCCGGCGTGCGGGCCGTGCTCGCAACCTACGAGCAGGCGCGCCAGAAGGGCCTCGGCATCGGCGTCGGCACGCAGCGCCGGCACCAGGCGGAATACCTCGCGACGATCCGCCGAATCCAGGACGGCGCGATCGGCGACGTGGTGAGCGGTCAGGTGTTCTGGAACCAGGGTGGGTTGTGGAGCCGGGAGCCGCGGCCGGAATGGACGGACGCTGAATGGCAGATTCGCAACTGGCTGTATTTCACCTGGCTCTCCGGCGATCACATCGTCGAACAGCACGTGCACAACATCGACGTGGCGAATTGGGTGATGGGGGCGCACCCTGTGAAGGCGACCGGCGTCGGCGGCCGGCAGTCGCGGATTGAGCCGAGGTTCGGCCACATCTACGATCATTTCGCGGTCGACTTCGAGTACGGGAGCGGCGCGCGCGTGCTCAGCATGTGCCGGCAGATCGGCGGAACGCGGAACCGCATCGGCGAGCACTTCATCGGAACGAAGGGACGCTCCAGCACGGACGCCGGGACCATCGCGGGCGCGAACCCTTGGAAGTACGAGGCGCCGGAGCGGAGGGTGAGCCCGTTCGTGCAGGAGCACACGGATCTCGTCGCGAGCATCAGGTCCGGCTCGCCCTACAACGAGCTGAAGCAGGTGGCCGAGAGCACGCTGACCGCCATCATGGGCCGTGAGGCTGCGTACACGGGTCAGGAAGTCGCCTGGGACGAGCTCCTGAACGCGGACCAGGATCTGACGCCGCCGCAGGTTGTGTTCGGTCCGCTCGACGTGCCGCCGGTCGCCCTGCCGGGACGCACGAAGCTGGCGCGACGGTGGAATGAATAGACGGGTCCGGGGTCCGGGATCCGGGGCCGGGCCGGATTCACTGTTGGTATCGCAGTATGGCAATGAACAGGCGCAGGTTTCTCCAGTCCGCCGCGGTCCTGACGGGCGTGGCGCTGGCCGAATCCGCGGTGAGCGGTCCGCTGCAGGCGTACCGCGCCCAGGCGAAGCGCAAGTTCCGGCTGCACTACGCGCCGCACTTCGGCATGTTCCGCCAGCACGCAGGCGAGGATCCGATCGCGCAGCTCGAGTTCATGGCGGCCGAGGGATTCACGGCCCTCGAGGACAACGGGATGCGCGGGCGGCCAGTCGAAGTTCAGGAGCGGATCGGGCAGACACTGGCGCGGCTCGACATGCGGATGGGCGTATTCGTGGCGCACACGATCAACTGGACCGAGCCGACGCTGACGACGGCGGACGTGGCGAAGCGGGAAGCGTTCCTGGGGGAGATCCGAGAGTCGGTCGACATCGCGCGGCGCGTGAACGCGAAGTGGATGACGGTGGTTCCAGGCCACGTCGACCGCCGGCCCCACATGGACTACCAGACGGCCAACGTCGTCGAGTCCCTGAAGCGCGCGTCGGCCATCCTCGAGCCCCACGGCCTGGTGATGGTCCTCGAGCCGCTCAACACGCTGCGCAATCACCCGGGCATGTTTCTCACGACAACGCCTCAGGCGTACCTCGTCTGCAAAGCGGTGGGAAGCCCGTCGTGCAAGATCCTGTACGACATCTACCACCAGCAGATAACCGAAGGGAATCTCATCCCGAACATCGATACGGCGTGGGACGAGATCGCATACTTCCAGGTGGGCGACAATCCCGGCCGCCGCGAACCCGGCACCGGTGAAATCAACTACCGCAACGTCTTCAGGCACATCCACGGCAAGGGCTTTACCGGCATCGTCGG
The DNA here is from genome assembly GCA_035455585.1 of Vicinamibacterales bacterium. Taxonomy (GTDB): domain Bacteria; phylum Acidobacteriota; class Vicinamibacteria; order Vicinamibacterales; family 2-12-FULL-66-21; genus DATIEW01. The sequence continues at coordinate 6,593 of DATIEW010000350.1, forward strand.
CATGGAGCACGGCAACTCGACGCGCGGGCGCGCCGGCGAGCGCGCGGTGATCGACGCGTACGTCGCGGCTGATGGATTCTAAGAGGAAGGCTCCGGCCGCCACCGCGGCGCCCCTGACCGTCGTCATCAACAGGACCTCGATGCTGAGGCAGTGAGGTGAACGCCGTAGACTGGCTCCTCGACTCGGATCCCGCCATCCGCTGGCAGGCGATGCGGGATCTCACCGGCGCGCCGGCGACGCCGGTCGCCGCGGAACGCGCGCGTGTCGCCCGCGAGGGTCTCGGCGCCGCGATCCTCGCCTGCCAGGGAACCGACGGCGCGTGGCATCGTCCCGACGAGCCCGACTGGTTGCCGACGCTGTTCAC
>DATIEW010000351.1:0-5282 GCA_035455585.1 Vicinamibacterales bacterium
CGCCGGAGGTCGTTACTGACCTCCACCGGGTAGCCCGGCTCGGCGGTCTCGAGTGCACGAACGCGCGGCGGCAGACGTTCGAGCTCACCCGCTGCCCGTGCCCGCGCCGCTGCAAGAGACTCCTGCCCTGCCGGCAGCCGCTTCCCGCTTTTCATGACCGGCATCAGCAGCGGACGACCGTCCGCCGCCTCATCGAACGAAGCGATGACGTCGCCGATGGCCTGTCCGTCACGCTCGCGACGGAATACCTGCTTCCGTCCGGGAAGCACCGGCTTGTCTGGCGACAGCTTCAGCCGGCCCGTTCCGGCATAGGCCACGAGCTTGTACGCGAGATCGAGGCTCGGAGCATCGCCGGAGACGCCCATCTCGGTGCCGACGCCGAAGGCGTCGATAGGCGCGCCGCCTTCGAGGAGAGCTGCGATCACTCGTTCGTCCAGGCCACCGCTGGCGAAGATGCGGACCGACGTCAGCCCCTCGTCATCCAGGATCCGCCGCGCGGCTCTGGCGAGAGCGCCGAGATCTCCGGAGTCGAGCCGCACGGCCTTCACGCGGAACGCGGGTCCCAGCTCGCGCGCGAGCCGCACGACCAGCCTGACGCCGTCGAGCGTGTCGTAGGTATCCACGAGAAGCGTCGTATCGGGATAGAGCGTCGCGAACCGGCGGAACGCATCCATCTCGTCGTCGTGAGCCTGAACGTAGCTGTGCGCCATCGTGCCCGAGATTGGCATCCCGTACAGCTGGCCGGCGCCGACGTTCGACGTGGATTCGACACCGGCCACGAAGCAGGCGCGTGCGCCCTTCAACGCGGCGTCCACTCCCTGCATGCGCCGGAACGCGAAATCCACCACCGGCCGGCCTGCGGCGGCCGCGACGACGCGGGCCGCCTTGGAAGCGATGAGCGTCTGAACGCCCATCTGATTCATCACGACCGTCTCGACGAGCTGAGCCTGCGGCAGCGGCGCCACGACTTCGACCAGCGGCTCGTTGGGAAAGGCCGGCGTCCCCTCGGGCATTGCGTGGACGTCGCCCTGAAACTGGAAGCGGCTCAGGTAGGTGAGGAAGGACGGCGAGAAACGGCCCGTGGACTCGAGAAACGCCAGCGCTGCCGCATCGAAGGCGACCGTCTCGAGGAACGCGAGCACCTCGTCCAATCCGGCGGCGAGAAGATAGTTGCGCCCCGCAGGCAGGCGCCGCACGAACAGGTCGAAGACGGCCTCCCCGTCCATGCCCTCCTCGACGTACGCCTGCATCATCGTCAGCTCATAGAGGTCCGTCAGGAGCCCGGGACTCGGGCGGAGGGGCCAGCCGGTTCGATCCATGCTGCTTCGGGCAAGTGTATCAGCGGGGCCAACCTAGCGTGGGCTCTGCTCCGCACCCCCGCCTTCGCGCGAAGCGCTACGGCGGGCCGCCGTAAGCCTTGTCCGCCTATGCGCAAAGCGCTCCGGCGAGACCTCGCCGAAGCCTCGGCGGAGGCGGGGCGGAGGCTGACCGGCTCCGTTGCTTGCGGGGACCCCGACGCCCCGCGCCGCTCCCTCCCACCCCACGATGCACAAAACGCATCGTGGGGGCCCCGGCTCGCAGGCGCGCCGTGCGCGCCTCGGCGGCCCGTGGTGAAACGCTTGCAGCATTCGACGGGCGCCGGGGGTCGTCAAGGGGTGCGCAGAGCGCGGAGCGCGAGTTTCCGGAAGAGATTCCGCGGCGGACCCGTCAGGAACATCCAGCGGAGGAGCCCGACGCTGAGAGGCGTGTGTCCCCCGCGCTCACGGTGCGCCACGAGGAGGCCGTCGAGCGTCTCCAGCGGCTTCTCGCGCAGGCTGTCGACGAGCGCGACGCGGTACACGCACGAAACCGTGCAGAACGGCGCGCAGGACTTCACGGAACCGTGCTCGCGTTCCAGATCGGCGGCGCCGTATCGATCGAGCGGAATTCCCGGATGGCCACGCTGCTGGGAACACCAGTGCACGAGTCCGTCCTCGCAGACATAGAGGTACCGGGCTCCGGCCCGGCACTGCCACTCGTTGGGCACCCCATCGATCAGGTTGCGCTGGAACCTGGAGTCGTGCGCGTGGGAGTAGAAGCCTCTGCCGAGGGAGGCGATGCGTCCGTAGATCCTGCGCTGCTCCGCTTCGAGGGGAACCATCTGCCCGCTCCCGTCGTGGACGAGCCCGATGGACGTTCCGAAGCCCAGCTCCAGCGCTCTCTTCGCGATCGCCAGCGCTGCGTCCGGCTGCTGCACTCCCGACCCGAGGACACTGTTGATGCTCACGTCGAACTCGGCGTGGGCGGCGAGCAGCCGCAGCTTCTGATCCAGCACCTTCAGGCTCTTGCGCGAGACGTCGTCCGGCGTCACGTTGTCGATGCTGATCTGCAGTCGATCGAGGCCCGCCCGGTTAAGCCCTCGAATCCTCTCCGGGGTGAGCAGATATCCGTTGGTCAGCAGGCCGGCCAGGATTCCGTGATGGCGGATCCGCCCGATGATCTGCTCGACATCGGGATGAAGGAGCGGCTCTCCCCCGCTCAAATCGATGCTCAGCGTACCGAGCGCCGCCAGGCGATCGACGCGGCCGACCAGGAGGTGGGTTGGCAACGGAGCCGACACCGCATCGAACTCGTTGCAGTACGCGCAGGCCAGGTTGCAGCGCCGGGTCGCAACGATCTGCGCCAGAATCGGCCGGTGCCGGGCGGCGAGCGCGTACGCGATGAGACGCGCCGTCCGGACGCGCCGCCCCGCGGCGAGCAGGGCACGCCGGAGGCGCGTGAGTCCTGCCGCGCGATCGTCACGATCCGATGCGTCCGCCATGGCGGTCTTGTTCCACCTGCGATTCCGCTATGCCGCTCATCGCTCGGGGCAGGTCGCGTTCCGCGGAGAACCCGCCCGCCGCTATCCGTCGATCAACGCGTCGAGAAACTCACGCGTCCCTGGCGGCCCGGCGAGCGACAGCACGATCGCGCCGCCGTCGGGTTCGACCACTACCTCGAATCGCAGGAAGCGGCAACACCGGCGCTCGGCGTCGACCGCTGTCGCCACGGCGGCAAAGGCGTCGGATGGAAAGCGGAAACGGATGCCCTCAGCCGTGGCTTCCCTGCTCTCGGCGCGCGCGATGAGTCCGGGCAGCAGGGCGGCCTTCCGCGCCGCAATCGCCTCGGGCGTCAGCGAGCAGATGACGGGCAGGCTCATGATCCCTCCCCTGACGCTGATCATAGGGATTTCCGTCATGGATCGCGAGCGTTTCTCCTTTCCCGGCGGACCCGGTATACTCCCCCGCACGGAGGACGCTGATGACTGCTCAGATCCGTCGTTGCGCGATTCCGGCGTTGCTGGCCCCGATTCTCGCGCTCGGCTCCGTGACGGCCGGGACGCAAAGCGCGGCCGACAAGTCCATTTTCGTCGCGGTGGTGGACGAGGCCGGCACGCCGGTCACGGACCTCAGCGTCGAGGAGTTCCGCATCCGCGAGGACGGCGTCGACAGGGAGCTGACGACGGTCAGGCGGGCCACGCAGCCGCTGAACGTCATGCTGCTCGGCGATACGACGCAGGATGCGGAACCCTTCGCCCGCGACATTCGCGTGGCGTTGACCGCCTTCGTGCGCCAGACGCTCGGAGCCAGCCCAGACTCCCAGATCTCGCTCATGGAATTCGGCCAGGCCGCGATCGCGGTCACGCCCTTCACCAAGGACGCCGAGGCTCTCGAGAGAGGCATCAACAAGCTGGTCGCGAAGCCGAGCGCGGCCTCGGTGCTGCTCGAAGCGCTCATCGAGGCTAGCAATACGCTCGGCAGGCGTCCGAGCCCGAGGCGGGCGATCGTCTCGCTCAACCTCGAGCCCAGCAACGAGCAGAGCCGGGAAGAGCCGAACAGGATCATCGAGTCGTTGAGGAGATCCGTCGCACAGGTGTGGGCCGTGTCGCTTCAGAACGGGCCGCTCAGAAACCCCAAGCGCGACGTCGTGCTCAACCAGCTGACCAAGAACACCGGCGGCCGCCGCGAATTCATCGTGGGCCAGTCGGCGCTCGAGACGATTCTCAAGAGCTTTGCCGACGCGCTCACCGCGCAGTATGAGGTCATCTACAAGCGCCCGGCGGGCGTCAGGTCAGCGAAGATCGTGCAGACGGGCCTGACCCGTCAGGGCCTCAGACTGCACGCGAGCCTGTACGCCCCCCGGTAAGCGTCACGTTCCGGAGCCAGCTGAACACCGGGGATGAACGGAACGGTCGTCGTTCAGTAGCAGCATCGGCCTGATGGACCCGGACGTTCTGTGCTACATGTAGATCGTCTTGAGTCCATCAAAGAGGCGGAAGCCCCGGCGGCCGGCAGGCGTCCGCTCCGGCGCCAGGCGTCCGCACGCCAGGAGGCTCTGGTGGGGGGCCGGATGTGCGCTGGTCATCGCCGCCGGCGCCGTCCTGTGGTGGTCCCGGAGCGGTGCCTTCCTTCTCGATCGGAGCTCGGACCAGAACGTCCTCCTCGTCACGATCGACACGCTGCGGGGCGATGCGCTGTCGTCCTACGGCGGCCCCGCTCGGACGCCCAACATCGATCGGCTGGCTGCCAGGGGCGCCCGCTTCACGTTCGCCCACTCGCACGCCGTCGTCACGCTTCCATCTCACACGACCATCCTCACAGGTCAGTACCCGTACGAGCACGGCATACGCGACAACAGCGGGTTCCGCGTGAAGGACGGTACGCCGACGCTCGCGACCCGCCTGAGCCCGCTCGGCTTCGCCACCGGTGCGTTCGTAGGCGGGTTCCCGTTGACGAAACGGTTCGGGCTGACGCCCGGCTTCGACATCTACGACGACCAGATGCCGGAGATGAGAGGGGCAATCTCGATCTCGATTCCAGAAAGGCCGGCCGAGGTCGTCGTCTCGCGCGCCGTGGACTGGATCGACAAGCAGGAGAAACGCTTCTTCGCATGGGTGCACCTGTTCGATCCGCATTCGCCGTACACCCCTCCCGATCCGTTTCTGACGCTGTACCGTGAACAGCCGTACTACGGCGAGGTCGCATGGGTCGACCATGCCCTGGGACCACTTCTGGAACGGCTCACCACGCTCTCACGACCGACGCTCGTCATCGTGACGTCCGATCACGGCGAGAGCCTGGGCGAGCACGGCGAGTTGACGCACGGCATGTTCGCCTACGAGCCGACGCTCCATGTGCCGCTCGTCGTCGCGACGATCGATCCACGTGCGCGGGGTGAGTCCAGTGGCGTCGTCATCGATGCTCCCGTCCGCCAGATCGATATCGCACCCACCGTGCTCGACGCGGTAGGCGTAGAGCCCGATC
>DATIEW010000352.1:0-3392 GCA_035455585.1 Vicinamibacterales bacterium
GACCGGCGCATGATGTAACGCCGTCGCGCACGCTGATGGTTCACCTCGATCGTGCCCTCATATGTCCGGCCTCCTGGCGCCCGTGTTCGCGGCTCCCGCCATCGCCAATGAGGTGGTCCAGTGGAACGAGCAGGCGATGAAGGAATGGCCCCGCTCGACAGCCGCGGCGCCGCCGCGTCCGACCGGGGCGGCCGACAGCGACCGAACACTCCTTGCGGGGAGACTGAGACTCGGTTACAGCACCCGGCAATACTTATCGACTGGCATTCGTGAAACGAGCGCTCATCTTCCTTATGAAGATCGCAAAGAACAGCAGCACAACGCCAATGAAGATCGAAGCGCCGGCCAGGAGCCAGACCAACGCCCTTGGTTCGATGACGATCAACACGCCTCCCAGAACCAGCAAGAGACCAGGGATCAGCAACAGAGACCCAAGTCCTCGCTTCGCCGCCATGCCACTGCACATTGACGCCATCGGGCACATCTCCATGGCGCTCATCCCCTGCGTTTTCCCTGCTTGGTCCATCATGCACCTCTGCTCCGTACGTGCCCCTCCAACGCGGCGTCGTTACGTGGACCGGCTCCACACCACAACCGCCCGCGATGCAACTCGTCGCTCATGCCGCACCCGGCAGCTCCGCGGCAACGGTCCAATCGCGACCTCGCACCGTTCGCGCCGGGGCCGGACCGGCAATCCTTTTCCTGCCACTCACTCGCCCAGCACACCCATCCGGGCGTGAGCCCGGCGACCGGGGTCGGTCCGCCAGGTCCGAGACTTCCGAGGCCCTCGCCGACCTTGACGGCAGCTGCCAGCTACACCGCGCCCACCCTCTCGTCGGAGAATACGACCTCCGCCTGGTGACGCACCGGGAAGTTCACCGAGTTGACGACGACGCAGATACTGTGCGCCTTCTCGTGCAACGCCCTGGCCTTCTCGATATCGATTCCGGGCTCCAGGACCACTCTGGGGCGAAGCAAGACATCGACGAACCGTACCTTCCCATCCCGGCGCGCCAGCGTGGCCACCGCGGCGTCCTCATAAGAGCGGACGCCGATGCCGGCGTGGGCACACACCGCCAGATAGCTCAGCATATGGCACGCAGCGATCGAGCTCAGGAGCAGGTCTTCGGGATTGTAGAGCGTCGGATCGCCGTGAAATGCAGGATCAGCAGAGCCACGCAACGCTGGCTTGCCTTCGAACTCGGCCCGGAACTCTCGAGAGTAGCCTTCGACGGACCTGGTCGGTCCGAGCGCTCCGCCGCTCCACACGAGCCGCGCGTAGAAATGAGCCTCCGCCATTGGGACCTCCTTCACGTCGGACAACGTGCGATCGGTCGCTTGGGTCGTGACACTCGTTCCAGAGCCATTGACGTCGGCTGTGTGCATACGGCCTGCCAGGGCCGTCTTGACCAGCGCCTCGGAACTTACTGATTCTCGGGCCTTGCGGAATGGAGCCGTGGCGACCGGCTGAGGCCGAGGCGCCCCACTGGGGGGACGGCGCCCCAGCGTGACCACAAGAAGCGGCGCATCGCCACCGGCGAGAGGGATACGGTCAGCCGACCCAGGCGCGTCCCACCTGTCCTGCCCACGACGCGGCGGTAGCGCCATAGCATCGGGCCCAGGGACGGCAGCATCATCGCCACCATCATCACGACCCACAGCCGAGCGACGACGCCGCGGCGCCGCGCCGCGTCCGTCCGGGCATCCGCATCCACGCCATCGACATCCTCCAGCCGCCGGACATCGGCTCGCCCATCGCCGACATGGACGCGCACCAGACGATCGTCACCGCCCCGCTGGCGCCGAAGACCAGCGCCGAGACGCGCGAGAAGGCTCGCTGGCGACCTCGCGCGGAAGCCATGCGCCGTGAGACCTCCCGTCCGCGGTTTGCGCCCCACACCCGCGACGTCGCTCAGCGCTTGTCGTACTCGTCGCGGCGGCGCCACCAGACGCCCGTCTCGTTGCGCCCCCTGGGGGCGCGGTCGAGCCACTGGTACATGCCCCAGAGGCCATCCAGTCCGCGCGCATAGGTCGAATACGGGTGGTACACGACGCGATCCTCGAGCACGAACGCGCTCAGGCCCGGCCTCTCGCGCGTGTACGTCGCCACGTCGGTTCCGCTCATGCGCGCGAACGCGGTAGCCCCGTCGGGTGTCGAGCCGAGGGTATCTCGGCGACAGGCCCCTCGCCGCCGCGTGACCGCCCCGCCGACTCGCGCCGGTAGTTGTACTCGATGCCGCCCTCGAGCTGTTGCTCATGGGTGAACCCGACGCTGAAGTCGAAGTTGAAGTCGCTGCCGGCGGAGGACGCCCAGGCGAACGTCCATCCCATCCGCCGCCTGTACGCCTGCAGCTTCGCGAGAGGCGCCCGCGACACCGCCGACAGCGTGACGTCGTGGTTGGCCAGGTGGACGACGAAGCCGTCGAATCCGTCCGCGATCGCCGAGCAGGACGGGCACCCCGCCGCGTAGTCGGGCCCGAACATGAAGTGGTAGACGAGGAGCTGCGAGCGCCCCCGGAAGAAGTCCGCCAGCGACGCGCTCCCCTCATCGGTCTCGAATCGATACTCCTTGTCGATCGGCACCCACGGCAGCCCCTGCCGCCGCCGCGCCAGCTCGTCGCTCCGCCGCGTGAGCTCCTTCTCCGCCTCGAGCAGCTCCAGCCGCGCAGTGAGCCACTCCTCTCGTGTCCCAATTCCGTGCGTCGTCATCGCTTTCCCTCCTTCCTCGGGTATCCTTCAGCGTGCGCGCCCTTCCGTCCCGCGCTCGGTCGACGTCCTGCACCGGCACCGATTCACGCTTCCATTCGCCGCCCATCGCTCGCTGCCGGTCATGAGATAGATTGAGCGCCCGCTATCGAACGGTGGGAGTTACAAGTGTGACGGGATTCCCATGGACTCGATGATCACCGCCGCGGCGCATGCCCTGGCCGCGGGTGACCCCCTCGGCGCATTGAAGGGGGTCGCCCTGCGCGACGACGCGCCCGCTCTCGCGCTTCGAGGCATCGCGATGGCGCAGCTCGGCGATCTCGTTCGAGCGAAGGCTCTCCTGCGACGTGCGGCGCGGGCCTTCGGTCCGGCAGAAGCCGTGGCCCGCGCGAGGTGCGTCGTCGCCCTGGCCGAGATCGCGCTCGTCTCGCGCGACCTCGGCTGGCCTGCGAAGGCGCTCGACGCGGCGCGGGCGACGCTCGAATCCCACGCCGACCGGGTGAACGCCGCGCACGCGCGGTATCTCGAGGTCCGGCGCCTGCTCCTGATCGGGCGCATCGACGAAGCCGAGCGCACGCTCGCCGAGCTCGACCCCGCGCCCCTCCCTCCCGCGTCGAGGGCCGTCCACGAGCTGGTGGTCGCGGGGATCGCGATTCGACGCCTCAGGACGAAGGCGGCGCGGGGCG
>DATIEW010000353.1:0-5124 GCA_035455585.1 Vicinamibacterales bacterium
GATCCTGAGCGACGCCCTCTGGCGCCGCCGGTTGGTTCGGCGCTGACCCCGGCATCCTCGGGCGAACGCTGACGCTCGACGATCAGGCTTTCATCATCATCGGTGTGTTTCCGCCGCCGCCGCGATCGCTCAGCATCGATGCCTGGATTCAGATCGACGTCCCTGCCCGGGCGCGCGCGGTCGGGCGACACAACCTCAACGTCATCGGACGGCTCGCGCCGGCCGCGACGATTGAAGAGGCGCAGGCCGACCTCGATGCGATCGCCGCCCGGCTCTTGAGAGAGCTGCCGAACGACAACACCGATCACCAGCCGATAGTGATCCCGCTGCGCCTAGCTCGGCGCCTGGTATCACGAGATCATCGCGCTCGTCGGATATAATCAGAGGACTGGTACTGCAATGCACACCGATCGGCAAGCCAACGTGGTTTCGGGCGCCACGGCGATCGCCGTCGATCGTTTCGACGAGGCGCTGCGGAGCTTCAACATCTATCGGGGAGATCCTCTCGCTGCGCTCGACGCCGCGATCGGAGAAGCGCCCGGCTTTGCGCAGGCACACCTGTTCAAGGCCTACATCCTGGCACTCGCGACGGAGCCGGCCGCGACAGCGGAAGCGATCCGGATCGCTAGAGCCGTGATAGAGATGCCGCTGAACGACCGCGAGGCGTCCCAGCTCGCCGCGCTCGACGAGCTCCTCGAGGGCAACTGGGTGGTCGCGGCGGGCGCGATGGACTTCCACAACATGCGGTACCCGCGGGATCTGGTCGGCCTGCAGGTCGGCCACCTGATGGATTTCTACCGCGGCAGCGCGCGCGACCTCAGGGATCGCCTCGCGCGGGCGCTTCCCCACTGGTCGGCGGAGGTCCCTGGTTACCACGTCGCGCTCGGCATGTATGCGTTCGGACTCGAAGAGGCGGGCGATTATGCCCGCGCGGAGGAGGTCGGCCGGCGCGCGATCGACATGGAGCCGCTGGACTGCTGGGCGCACCACGCGGTGGCGCACGTGATGGAGATGCAGGGACGCGCGGAGGACGGCATCGGCTGGATGATCGCACGCGAGCCGCACTGGTCGGGCGACGACAACTTCTTCAAGGTGCACAACTGGTGGCACCGGGCGCTGTACCACCTCGATCTCGGGCAGGTCGAGGAGGTCTTCGAACTGTACGACGGCCCGATTCGCGGTGGACGGAGCCGCGTGGCCCTCGACATGGTCGACGCGTCCGCCCTGCTCTGGCGCGTCAGCCTGGCTGGCCACGACGTCGGCGACAGGTGGACGGAACTGGCGGAGGCGTGGGACGATCACGCCGACGGGCGCCTGTATCCCTTCAACGACCTGCACGCCACAATGGCCTACCTTGGCGCGGAGCGGACGGACGCAATCGAGCGCCTCCTCGACGCCCAGCGGGACGCCGCCGCGGCAACCACCGACAACGCGCAGTGGATCCGGAGGGTAGGCTTGCCACTGACGCGCGGGTTCGTGGCGTTTGGACGCGGCCAGTACCGTGAATGCGTAGAAGCGCTGCACCCGGTGCGCTTCATCGCGAACCAGTTCGGCGGAAGCCACGCGCAGCGGGACGTCATCGACTGGACGCTGACCGAGGCAGCGATCCGCGCCGGCCTTCCGGACGTCGCCGTGGCCCTGGCCAGCGAACGCGTCGCTCTCAAGCCTCATAGCCCCGTCAATCGCGAGTTCCTGCGCCGCGCGGGGTGGATGCCCGCCGAGACGCCGACCGGCTGACACGGATTCTGCAGAATCGCGTCAGCTGGGGAGACCACGATCGAAGGCAAGCGGCCCCTGCCTCCTCTGACCTCCCGTCAGGGACTCGCGCTCGTCCGGCGCCTACGTCCGGACGCGGAGCTCTTCGAGCGCCACCGTCGGGAAGCCCAGTCCGAGCGACAGGCCCTCGACCTCGGGCCGGGCAATGCGGTACGCCTGCTCGTGGAAGAGCGGCAGGATCACCGCCTCCCTGGCGAGGATCTCCTCCAGCTCGCGGTAGAGCGTGTGCCGCACCGAGGGAATGGACTCCGTCCGCGCGCGGGCGATCAGGCGGTCCGTGTCCGGCGAACCGCAGACGCGGCCGAGGAACCCGGTGTCGGACTGGAAGATGGAGGCGAAGGTGTCGGGGTCCGGATAGTCGGCGTTCCACCTCCCGATGTAGAGATCGGCCGTGGGTCGCGCGTGTGCCTCGAGAAACTCCGTCATCGTGGGTGTGACCGGCGTAACCGCGACCCCCTGCGCGGCGAAGATGCTCGACAGCTCGCGCGCGAGTGACGTGTACGGTCCGGCGACGACCGGATGGATCGCCGCCCTTGCCTCGATCCCGCTCGCGACGGTCTCCGAGGTCGTTCGGCCGCCGTCGAAGAAGGACAGCGCGGCCGGATCATGGCCGAGCAGCCCGGGCGGGATCACACTGTGCGCCGGGATCGCCAGGCGACCGAGCGTCTGCCGGACGAGCCGCGGCACATCGACGCCATGGGCCAGGCGCCGCCGCAACGCGGGATCGCTCATCGGACCGCGGCGGATATTGAACGCGACATAGTATGTGACGAGCCGCGGCGTTTCCTTGTACCCGGACGCGAACTCCGGCTGCCGCCTGAGCTCCTCGACGTCGCCTGGCAGGAGCTCGGACGCGAGGGAGTAGCGGCCCTCGAGGAACCCCGAGAGGATGTCCTTCGGTGCAACACCGAAGTGGAAGACGAGTCTGTCGCTGCAGGGATAGTTCGGCCGCCAGTACGCGCGGTTCCGCTCGAGCTCGAGCCGGCGGCCCGGCTCGAACGCGACGACGCGGAACGGCCCCGTGCCGACCCACGCGCCGGCGGCCGCGCCCGACGCCGGCTCGCCACCCTCGGGAATGATGGCGGCCTCTGACTGGGCGAGAAGCGCCGGGAAGTAGGCGATCGGCTCCTCCAGCTCGATCGTGAACTCGCGGGCGGACTGAATCCGGAATCCCGCCAGGTCCTTCGCATCCCCGCACAGGAGCGCCTTCGCGCCGCGAATCGAGGCAAACGACTCCCGTCCGGCATGCGCGCCGAACAGCAGCCTCTCCAGCGAGTAGCGGACGTCGCGCGCCGTCAGCCGCCGGCCGTTGTGAAACCGGACATCCTCACGGAGGTGGAATCGATACCGCAGCCCGCTATCCTCCACGCGGAAACCGGCCGCGAGGCAGGCAACGATGCGCGCCAATCCCTGTTCCGCCGTCAGCGTCTGAAACACCGCCGGAAGCACCTCGGCGACCTCGGCCGTGCTCTGCTGGACCGGATCGAGGGAGGCGATTCCGCTGGTCATCGGGATGTTGACCACGCCCCCGCCGATCCGTCGGACGTCGGTAGCGGGCTCGGAAGCATGGGCGACACCGATGTCGGCGTAGTTGACGTACGGCTTGGTCCCCCGGAGCACGAGGCCGCGCACCTTCGGGGATGCGAGCCGGTAGTCGATGTCGTGAAACAGCGGCACGACCGCGGCGGCATCCAGCAACAGGCTCTCGAACCTGCGGTAGAGCACCTCCCGGGCTGCCGGCTGGCTCTCCGCCCGGGCCTCTTCGATGAGGCGATCGGCCTCGGGCGAAGAGAAGTACCTGTGGAGCACTCCGCTGCCGGACTGGAACAACGTATAAGTGAAGTTGTCCGGATCGTCGTAGTCGGCGTTCCAGCGCCCGATCGTCAGATCGATGGCCGCGTTCTCCCGCCACGTGGCGAGGAACGCCTGCATGTCGAGCGGCTCGGAGACGACCTCCACGCCGAGCCCGGCCCAGGCTGTGAGGAGCCCCGTGATGAGCGCCGGGGCCCGTTCGCGCAGCAGCGGCTGAATCGAGGCGGTAATCACCCTGCCGGGCTCGATTCCCGCCTCCCGCAGGATCGCCAGCGCCTTGTCGGGCGGCATCGATGGCCAGCGGCGTCCGGCATCGTGGCCGAGCATCCCTGGCGGGATGAGACAGGCCGCCGGCTCGGCGAAGCGACCGAGCGTGCGCCAGACCAGATCGCGCGGCCGTATGACGCCTGCGAGCGCACGCCGGACGGCGATCTCGCTCGTGACGGGCCCGCTCGCCGCGTTGAAGAGCACGAAGTAGGTGTTCTTCTTCGGCGCTTCCACCAGCCGCTGCCTGAAGCCGGGGTCGCGGAGGATCTCGTCGAGATCCTGGGGCTGCAGGTCGCGCGCGAGGTCCAGCTCGCCCGCCCTGAAGCGCCGGGCGATCGTCTGGGGAGAGAGCGCCGGCTGGAACTCGATCGCATCGAGCCGCGGCAGGCCCGGGCGCCAGTACGAGGGGTTGCGCTCGAGCACGACGCGCTCGGCGGTCTGCGCGACGAGCCGGAACGGGCCAGTCCCGACCAGGCCGGGCCGGCCGGACTGCACATCGAGTGGCCGGGCGATCGCCGTGCTGCCCTCGGTCAACAGCGCGGGAAAGATGGGCAGCGCCTCCGCGAGGTGAATCTGCAGATCGAGCTCACCACGCGACAGGATGCCTGAGACGGTGTCCGTCTCCCCGGCACGGTAGGCGGCGATCCCGCTGATGGCCGCGAACGCGGCCGGCAGCGCAGGGGCGGAACGGCTCGCGTTCTCGATCGACCGCTTCACGGCGGCGGCGGTCAGCGGTGCCCCATCAGAAAAACACACGTCCCGACGGAGCGTCAGGATGAACGACCGGCCTTCGTCGGCCGCCTCCCACCGCTCACAGAGCCACGGGATGAGGTGACCGTTGACATCGGTGCCGAGCAGCGGCTCGAAGATCGTCGCGCCGATCTCCGATTCCTCGATGATCGCCGTGGCCACCGGTTCGATGGCGCGCACGGGATTCGCCTGCGCGACCACGAGCCGGCCGCCGGTCCGGATCACCGCCACCCCTTCTGCTTCGAGCCTCCCGGTGTCAAGGTGCGCCGCCTCGTCGAGGAGCGCCGTGGCGCGGTCGTACTCGCCCGCCAGGCTGGCGAGCGTGGCGGCCAGCGAGAGCAGCCGGGCCTCGCTCTCCCTGTCCCCGGCTTCCCGCGCAACCGGCAGCCCTCGCTCGACCCAGCGCCGTGTTTCCTCGGGCAGTCGCAACTGCCATGCCGTGTCAGCGGCGAAGAGCAGGGCCGTGACGAGCTGCGCGCGGGCGCGCTGCTGCTCGTAAATGTGCACGGCCGCCGAAGC
>DATIEW010000354.1:0-3174 GCA_035455585.1 Vicinamibacterales bacterium
GCCGCGACAGCTTCTGGTCGGCCGTGCCGAGGACCTCCCCCGTCAATCCGTCGTGGCGAGCGAGCGACTGCCAGTACGCGAACAGAGGCCGATAGGGCCGGCCGTCCGTCGACTGGACCACCGGCACCCCGGCATCGAGCCAGGCCTTGAACGGCACCGCCGCCTCCGCCAGCTCCCGGCCGAAGCAGCGGACGTAGATGGAGCCGTGAAGCCACAGGAAGTTGGTGGTGCTGGTCGGGATCACGCCGAGACGCCGGCACGTGGCCATGTTCGCCGGGCTCGGGAACTGGCAGTGCTCGAGCACCCAGCGCTTGCCGAGCAGCGGGATCTCGCGGTCGATCTCCTCGTACATGCCGAGGACCTTGTCGATCGCCGCGCCACCCGCCGCCTGCACCTGGGCGCGCAGCCCGGCGCGCGCGACCTTCCAGAGCACGTCGCGGAACTTCGCGTCCGACGTGTGCTGCACGCCGGTCCACGGCACGCCGCGCGCGCCGACGTACGGCTCGCGCATCAGCGACGCGCCGATAGCGGACGCGCTGTCGAAGGAGAAGCCGAGCCCGCCGAACCTGAGCGTGTCGTCGCCGAACCCCCGACCCGCGGCGTAGCGGGCCGTGTGCGCGATGAAGGCGTCGGCACCCGCGGGATCGTCGAACAGCGCCGGCGGGAACTGGACGACGAAGTAGGTCCGCACGGTCAGCGCCCCCTCGTCCCACAGGCGCAGGTACGCCCGCTGCGGGCTCGGGGGCAGCCCGTGGCCCTCGTAGATCGCCGTGACACCGGCGGCGTTGAAGATCTGCACGCCGGTCCCCAGGGCGCGGATCAGATCCTCGTCGCTCAGCTCGAAGACCCAGGGAAAGAACGCGCGCTCGACACGCTTCGGGAAGGTGAAATCGCGGAAGACGCCCGTCGGCTCTCCGCGCTCGTCCCGATCGATCTCCACGCCCTCGGGCGCCGCGGTGTCGCGCCCGACGCCGGCGGCTGCCAGCGCCGCGGTGTTCGCGATGGCGACGCCGGGGGCCACGAGGATCGGCGACGGGATGACCACGGGGTGCTTCGGCGCCACACGATCGAGGTCGTGCCGCGTCGGCCAGCGCCCCTCGCGCAGCGTGCCGGGCAGCCGGAACACCTCGGGCTCCTCGGCGAGGGGGTTGCACACGATACGCTCGCCGGCAGGTCGTTGCGCGACCGCCTTCGCGACGATGTCGAGCACGTCGTCGATCGACTTCACGCCCTCGAACGAGGGCCGCGTGAGCTTCACGGCCACCGTGTCCATGTGGGGATGGCCGTCGACGAAGCCGGGGATCACCGTGCGCCCGCCCAGGTCGACGAGTCGCGTCTTCGGCGAGGCCAGCCGCCGGATCTCGGCCACACTGCCCGTCGCCACGATGCGGTCCTGCTTCATGGCCAGCGCCTCCACGGTGGAGCCGTCAGCGTCCACCACGTGGATGCGCGCGTCATGCAGGATCAGGTCGGGCGCGGCGTCGTGCTCGGATGTCCGGCGCTGCGCCCGGGAACGGTGCTCTCCCGTCATCGATCGACCTGGCTCTCTGCGACCATGCATGCTCGACGAGCCTTCGAGATGTGCCTCGTTTGCCAGCAGCGAACAGAGTTAGACGTCAGTACACAGACGGATACGGTGCTCGGCGGGGGTTGTCAAGGGCCGCAGATACGAGACTTCTCTGAACCCTCCCACCCTCGACCTTCATACCCTGATCAATTCTGGCCACGAATCGCCCTCGCCTGCCCTATCGTCTCCTTCAGGAGCTTTGCGGCACCTTTGCTGAACCCGCGCCGGGCGGGGACCTTCCAGCACGGAGGGTCATGTGCTTTCACGGCGAATCCAGGTGGTTCTATCGATCGGCGTCCTCGCTCTGGCTGGCTGCGCGACCACCCCTGAGACGGCTCCCAACGTCGTGTGGGTCGCGGAATTCAGCTCCTCCAAGTTCGGTCCTGTGAGCAGCGCCTTCACGGACCCTCGGGATTGTGCGGCGTGGCAGGAGCGATACCGGGCCACCGAATGCCTCCGTGCGCACCTCGGAGGCGGCGCGGACCGCTGGCTGTTCCCCGTGGGGTTCGCGGAGGGTGGGCCCCCGACGCGATTCTTCGGGTCGTTCGAGCGGAACACCTGCGAGGAGATGGCCACGAGCTTCCCACGCGGCGGGATGCAGGCCGCCGGCGAGTGTCAGCCGTACAAGGTGACGCCGTGACCGGTTGACGTTCGCCTGGCGCCGCGTGATGCTCTCCGGAGCCGGAGGCGGACGACATGCTGCCGACGCACGGGCGCTACGAGTACTCGAACATCACGACGCGGCCCGACTACAGCTGGCCCGGCGGCCGGCGGCTGGCCGTCTACGTCGCGCTGAACATCGAGGCCTTCGGCTTCGGCGTCGGCAAGGGCGCGGCCATCGCGCCGCCCGATCAGGCGCAGAGCGCGAGCGTCTTCAGCTGGCGGGACTACGGCAACCGCGTGGGCGTCTGGCGCCTGTTCGAGCTGCTCGACGAGCTGGGGATGCCCGCCGAGGCCCAGATGAACACCGCCATCTACGAGATGGCGCCGGACATCCCCGCCCGGCTGCGAGCGCGGGGCGACGAGATCCTCGGCCACGGCGTGACCAACTCCGACGAGCAGGGGGGCCTGAGCGAGGACCGGGAGCGCGCGCTGATCGAGGAAGTCACCGCCACCATCACCCGCCACGAGGGCGCGCCGCCCACCGGCTGGATGAGCCCCTGGCTCTCGAACAGCCCGGTCACGATGGACTTGCTGCAGGAGGCGGGCTACCGCTACGTGATGGACTGGACGATGGACGACCAGCCCATCTGGATCCGCACGCGCAAGGGCCGGATCCTCGCCATGCCGTACCCGATCGAGGTCAACGACACCCGCGGGATCGTCTGGTACCGCTACACGTCCGACGAGTTCGCCGAGATGATCGTCGACCAGTTCGACGAGATGCTCGCGCAGTCGGCGCGCCAGCCGCTGGTGTGCCCGATCTCGCTGCACCCGTTCGTCATCGGCCGGCCGTATCGCATCCGCCGGCTGCGCCGGGCGCTCGCGCACGTCCTCGCACATCGCGACCGCGTCTGGCTCACCCGGCCCCGAGAGATCTGCGCCCACGTGGAGTCGCTGCCACCGGGCATCGTTCCCGGCAGCCGCTGACGACGAGGACCCGGCTC
>DATIEW010000355.1:0-6463 GCA_035455585.1 Vicinamibacterales bacterium
ACCATTCGGGTTGTCCAGCACGGTCGCCCCGCGCGGCACGAGTGCCTGCTTGCGGTTCACATCCGGCATCCGAAGCCCGCGGCGCGCGAAGCGCCCTGCGATGCGCTCGACGATCGCCGGATCCTCGTCGAGCGGCAGGCCCAGCGCGTCCGCCACGGCGTCGCGCGTCACGTCGTCGTCGGTGGGACCAAGCCCGCCGGTCACGATCAGAAGGTCGGCGCGTTCCAGGGCCTGGCGAACGAGGGCGCCGAGCGCGGCGCGATCGTCGCCGACAACCGACTTCGCGCCGAGCTCGATTCCCAGTGCGCCGAGCCGTCCGGACAGGAACAGCGAGTTGCTGTCGATGCGCGTGGACCCGAGCAGTTCCGTACCCACGGCGATGATCTCCGCTCTCCGCACGGGCGCCCGCATCAGGCAATCCAATCCGGCAGCAGCCACATCAGCCCGCGCAGCGACAGGTTCGCATACACGGCTGCCATCGCATCGTCAGCCATGACGCCGAGCCCCCCGTGGAGCGCCTCGAGCCGCCCCGCCGGATATGGTTTGAACACGTCGAAGATCCGGAACAGGACGAAGCCCGCGAGGGCCGCCACGGGGCCGACGGGGATGAACGCCAGCGTAATCAGCATGCCGACCACTTCGTCGATGACGACCGGGCCGGGATCGATGCGGCCGAAGTAGCGTTCAGCCGCGGTTCCGGCCCACACACCAACCGCGAAAAGTCCCGCGATGAGACCCGCCTCGAGGGCAGGCGACCCGCTCCACCACACGGACAGGTACACGACGAGGCCCGCGGCTGAACCGACCGTGCCTGGCGCGAATGGAAAGTAGCCGGCGTACGCGAAGGTCGCGATGAAGATGGCGAGTCGAGTCACGCCTTGACGACGCACGTGCCTGCAAGACGGTCGTGGAGCGCGCGCCGATCCGGGCTGAGGAGGATGGGCAGCAGGCCGAGGCCTGCGGGCAGGAGAGACGCGAGATAGGCCGCCGCGCGGACGATCGCCGTGCCAAAGCTCACACGCGCCGGCGCGCCGCCGGGCGGCAGACTCATCACCCTGACTCCCGACAGCATCTTGCCAATAGTCTGCCCGGAGGCGACAGTGAACAGGACGAGATAACCTCCGTTGAGTAGTGCCAGGAATGCGCCGAGCGGGATCTTCGGCAGGATCGCGAGGTCTGCGGACGTAAGCCCCGAGAACCGCAGCGTAAGGTACACGACCGTCAGATCGATCGACCCCATGATCAGCAGATCGATGAGGCCGGCTGCGAGACGCAGAGCGGGCGGGGCCGGACGGGGGCCGCCGGTCGACTCCGGCGTGATTGCGGGCGCGTGCTCCGGTTCGTCCGGCGTTTCGGAGGGAAACAGCTCGTGCGGTCGGCCGGCCGGCGGCCGTCGGGTCCGGGCGGATACCTGATTCTGTTCGAACAGCTCCTCCGGAACGGCGCGGGCCCGGGGATGCGCGGGGCTCGTCTTTCGAACCGACAACGGCGCCCGCGGTGCCGCCGGTGGCGTGATCAGAGGGGCATCCTCGGGCGCGGCGCCGCCGGCAAAGAGCGGCAGGTCGAGGCGCGATGCGGCCCCCGGCCCCGTGAGCACGGGTGCATTGACTGGACGCGAAGATTCGATCGCGAGGGGCAGGTCCTTCAGCGGCCCCACCGGTTCATCGCTGCGCCTGATTGGAAGGTCCGTTGCAGGAGGCTCTTCTGAGAGCGAGAAATCGTACCCACAGTTCCGGCAGCGGGAAGCGCTGCCGAAACTGATGTACTGGCACTTGGGGCACCTCATGGACGGGACGTTCCCTCCGGCGGCGGGGTGATCGGCCGTTTCCCGGCGCGGGCGGCCGCCAGCAGCTGCCGTTGAATGTCAGCGCGCAGCGCGTCGGCTTCCGCACCGATCGGGTCCCCCTCACGGATGTTCTCGAGGGCCTTGAGGGCGTCGTGCAGCCGGCCGCTGGCCAGGAAGGCGCGGGCGCGCAACAGCGAGACTTTCGAAGCTGCCGGAACCACGAGCGGCTCGAGCGGAGCCGGCGCCGTCACGACGGAGGGCTCGCTGCGATTCTGCGGACGCCAATCGCCCCCGGTCCACAGCCAGGCAGCCGCGGCGGCGATCGCCAGGCCCGCCAGGGCGCCCGACGCAATCCAGACGAACCGCGACGGCTGCCGGTCGCCCGGTTCCGGCACGCCCACGTCGGGCTCGACCGTTCGCGTCACGCGCCGCGGCATCGGCCGCGGGGAGTTGATCTTGATGAGCTCCAGGCGATTGAGCCGATCGAGCAGCGACAGGGCCTCCTCGCTGGCGGCGCCGCGTTCGACGGCCGACGTCAGCAGCCGTCTGGCTGCACCAGCGTCGCCGCGATCGAAGGCGGCCGCGCCCGTGTGCAGCAGCTCTTCGCCCTCACGCTGACGCTCGGAGGCGGCGCTGCGCGCCCGCTCGATGTAGGCGCGGGCGCGTGCATGGCCTCGATCGAGGAAGAGCACCCGCGTCCACACGCTGATTGCCAGCTCGTACTGACCGGCGAAGTAGTGATCGAGCCCGAGCAGGAGAAGCTCCTCGACCCTGGCGTCGCGATCGCGATCCGACAGGTCTCCACCGGCGGGGAACCGTTCGTTGCGAAGCGCGTCGGTCATCGAAGGTGCAACTCGAGGGCAAGGATCCGGTGAATTATGAACGGACGCCGCGCCAGGGGTCAACCTTGTGCTAAAAGAGACACCGATGGGCATCATCGAATGCATTCCAAACGTCAGCGAAGGCCGCCGGCGGGACGTGATCGAGCGGCTGGCGGGCGCGCTGTCGGGCACGCCAGGCATCCGGCTGCTCGACTACTCGGCCGACACTTCGCACAACCGATCGGTGTTCACCATCGTCGGGGACGGCGGCGCGCTCAAGGCCGCGACGCTCGCGCTCTTCGCGCAGGCGATCGACGCCATCGACCTGCGGGAGCACCGGGGCGAACACCCGCGTCTCGGCGCCGTCGACGTCGTGCCCTTCGTGCCGATCGAAGGCGTCACGATGGAGGACTGCGTGCGGCTGGCCACCGAGGTGGGCGCCGCAGTCGCCGAACGCTTCGGGGTGCCCGTCTACCTCTACGAAGAGGCCTCGAACAACCCTCTGCGCAGGAACCTGGAGGATATCCGGCGCGGCGAGTTCGAAGGCCTCGCGGAAAAGATGACGAGGCCGGGATGGACGCCCGATTTCGGCCCGGCGCAGCCGCATCCGCGTGCCGGCGCTGCCGTCATCGGCGCACGAATGCCGCTCATCGCCTACAACATCAATCTGAATACGGATCGGCTGGACGTCGCCCGGAAGATTGCCGCCGCCATCAGGCACAGCAGCGGCGGCCTGCGCTACGTGAAGGCCATGGGGGTGATGGTGGAGGACCGCCGGCTGGCGCAGGTCTCGATGAACCTGACGAACCACGAGAAGACACCGATCTTCCGCGTGTTCGAGCTCGTCAAGCGCGAGGCCGCGCGGTACGGCGTCTCCATCCTCGAGAGCGAGATCGTCGGCCTCGTGCCATCATCGGCGCTCGTCGGCGCGGCGGCGTTCTACCTGCAGCTCGAGCGCTTCGGGGGCGAGCAGATTCTCGAGAACAAGCTCAGACCCTGAGGAAGAGCCCGTATCAATACCCAATCTCCAACTCCCAACTCCCAAGCTACTCGATCCCGTCTGCCTCGAGTCCTTGGGACTTGGGAGTTGGGAGTTGGGAAGTTGGGAGTTGATCTTCACTGGACCGCTTCTTCGTCCGCTTCGACGCGGCGGGTGGGCGCGATGCCGAACGCGCGCATCTTCCGGTACAGGTTGCTGCGTTCGACGCCGAGCGCTTCGGCCGTGCGTGAGATGTTGCCCTGCTGGAGTGCAAGAGCGCGCAGGATATAGTCCCTCTCGAAGCGATCCCGCGCCTCGTGCAGCGGCACCGGATCGCCTCCGCCCGCTTCAGCCACTGCCAGCGCGCCGCCGTCGAGGAACGACAGATCGGTGACGCCGATCGTGTCGCCCGGCACCATGATCACGAGCCGCTCGATCACGTTGCGCAGTTCGCGCACGTTGCCGGGCCAGGGGTACATCTGCAGCGCGGCCGCGGCGGCGGGATCGAGCCTCTTCGGACGCCGGCCGTACTCGCGCGCGAGCTCGGCCATGAAGTGTTCGGCGAGCCGCGGGATGTCGTCGGCCCGGTCGCGAAGCGGCGGCACGAAGATCGGTATGACGTTCAGCCGGAAGTAGAGATCGTCGCGAAAGCGCGACGAACGGATCTCCGCCGTCAGGTCCTTGTTCGTGGCGGCCAGCACGCGCACGTCCACGCGCACGCCGGTGGCGCCGCCCACGGGCTCGACCACCTGTTCCTGCAGCGCGCGCAGCACCTTGGCCTGCGTCTTCAGGCTCATGTCCCCGATCTCGTCGAGGAACAGCGTGCCGCTGTCGGCCAGCTCGAACTTGCCTCGCCGGTCCGACAGCGCCCCGGTGAAGGCCCCCTTCACATGGCCGAACAGCTCGCTCTCGATGAGCTCCTCGGGGATCGCCGCGCAGTTGACCTCCACGAAGGGGCCGCTGCGCCGGCGGCTCAGCGCGTGGATCGTGCGCGCCACCAGTTCCTTGCCCGTGCCGTTCTCCCCGTAGATGAGCACGCGGCCGTTGGTGGGCGCGGCCATCGCGATCTGCTCGCGGAGCTGGGCCATGACGTAGCTCTCCCCCACCATCGTCAAACGCCTGTCGACGTGCGCGCGCAGCGCCTGATTCTCGATCTCGAGGCGCCGCTGCCGGACCGCGTTGCCGACAACGAGCACCGTCTTCTCGAGCGACAGCGGCTTCTCGACGAAGTCGAAGGCGCCCATCTTGATGGCGCGCACGGCCGATTCGATGTTGCCGTGGCCGGAGATCATCACGACCGGCGAATCGACCCTCCGTTCGCGCAGCCTGCTGAGCGTCGCCAGACCGTCCATGCCCGGCAGCCAGATGTCCAGCACGATGACGTCGTACGACACCCTGGCGGTGCGATCCAGACAGGCTTCCCCGCTGTCGACCGCCTCGACGACATACCCTTCGTCCCGCAGCACGCCGCTCAGCGCGCTCCGGACGCCTGCCTCGTCGTCGACGATCAGAACAGTGGGTTTCATCTGCTCAGAATCCGGCCGATCAAGGCCTCCAACCGCGAGACTCACTCGAGTTGAATAGTTCTGAGTTGTGAGTCATGAGTTCTGAGGAGCCCTCACAGACGGGAACTGCTCAAAACTCACAACTCATGACTCGGGACTACAGCCGGAATTCATCTCAATTCACGTGAATTCCGGGTCTAGCAGCCTAGACCGGCAGCTCGATCGTGAAGACCGTGCCGGCCGGGCTGTTGTCTTCGACCTCGATGCTGCCGCCGTGCTCCGCCACGATACGGCGGACGATCGCCAGACCGAGCCCGCTGCCGCGCCGCTTGGTCGAATAGTACGGCATGAACAGCTTGTCGCGGTCGCCGGCCGGGATGCCGGGCCCGTTGTCGGCCACGACAATCCGCGCGACGCCGTTCACGGCATCGTGTTCGGTGCCGACGACGATCGTGGGCGGCCGGCCGTCCGGCCGCTGCCCGGCCGCCGTGCCGCCGAGCGCTTCGACGGCATTGTCGACCAGGTTGATCACGACCCGGCGGATCTGCTCCACATCGAGCCGGACGGCCGGCAGCGCCGCGAAGCGGCGTTCGATCCGGATCTGCCGGAAGAGTCCATTGTAGAGCCCGAGCGTCTCGCTCAGCAGTCCGTTGAGATCGGACGACACAGCGCGCGGCGCCGGCATCCGCGCGAACTGCGCGAACTCGTCGACCAGGGCTTTCAACGACTCGACCTCGCCGACGATCGTCGACGTGCATTCGTCGACCAGTTCCCGGGAGGCTGGCGGCGCGGCGCCGAAGTGCCGGCGCAGGCGTTCCGCGCAGAGCTGAATCGGGGTCAGCGGGTTCTTTATCTCGTGCGCCAGCCGCCGGGCCACGTCCCGCCACGCCGCCACCCGCTGCGTGCGGATGAGCGGCGTCACGTCGTCGAACACGAGGACCGCTCCCTCGAAGCTGCCGTCCTCCCGCTGGACGGGCGTGGCCGCGGCGGCAAGATGGAGATCGCGGCCGTCGCGCGCCAGCGCGATCTCGTGCGCGGTGGGCGCGGTGGCTCCTCCCGCGTGGCGCAGCAGCGCCTCGAGCGGCCGCAGGTCCTCGCGCCGGAACATCTCCTCCACCCGCGACCCGACGACGCTGCGATCCACTTCGAGCAGTCGGAGGGCCGCCGTGTTGATCGTCTCGATCCGGCCGTCGGCGCCCAGCGAGAGCACGCCCGTCGCGACGCGCTCGAGCACGGTCTCGATGTAGCGGCGGCGTTCGTCGAGCTCGAGGTTCTTCCGTTCGAGATCGTGGCGCGAGTCCTCGAGCTTGCGCTGGCTGGCCGCCAGCTCGCCGGCCATGGTGTTGAACGCCTCGACGAGCGATCCGAATTC
>DATIEW010000356.1:0-7880 GCA_035455585.1 Vicinamibacterales bacterium
GTCAGCGACCCGGGGAGCGCGTGACCCATGTCGTGGACGACTTCGGGATGCTGGCTGTACTGATCCAGCGTCGCCACCCGCACGGGATTCCGTCCCTCCATCGCATGATGTTCCTGCGTGGTCGCCAGGAGGTACCGTTCGCCGGTCCTGGCGATCTCCAGCCCGGTGTCGAACCAGGGAGCGCCGGAGGACCGGAGCAGGAACGCATTGAACGCGCGCGCCTCTTCCGCTGCGTTCCCCACGCGCCCGGCCATCGTCCGCCCGTAGCCGAAGAAGACCGTGACCGACTCCTCGGGATGGCCCGGGACGATGAAGGCCGGCATACGTGTGGCGTTCCCGCGGTACCGCAGTTCGAGGACGTCGCCGTTCCCGAGTGCATGCTGCTCGGCCAGCCGCGCGCCGATCCACGCGACCGTGTCCCAGGTGACCTTCGTCAGCGGCCTGGGGAGCTCCTGGAGCCAGCCGTTGTTGGCGAACCGGCCGTCCCAGATCGCCGGATCCGGGCGGAAGATGATCTCCAGGCCCGTCGCGATCGCCGGCCCTGCGCCGGACGACCGAGGCGACGGACCCGGCGTTTGTGCCGGTGCCGCCGCGCCCGCCGCGGGTGGAGGTGCGGCCGGTTCGGCCTTCGGCAACGCTGTCGCCGCCGCTGCCGCGCTCTGGGTCCCGGGGGGCGATTCGGGCTTCGGTCCGGGTTTGAAAGGTGTGGCCTGACCGCCGTCGGCGATCGCCGTGCCGGCGATGAACCCGTCGTGCACCGCGCGGCGCCAGAACGCATCGAAGCTGGAAAAGGGCTGTCCGCCCGCGTCCCGGATGGTCCATCCGCTCTTCCCGGAGAACGCGCGGGTCCAGTAGTCCTTGACGAGCTCCGCTGCCCGGCGTCCGGGCTGCGCCGTCAGCGCCGAGAGCACTTCGTGCTCCGACCGCCCCTCGTACAGCGGCGCGATGAGGGGCTGCATGATCGTCACCGTCCCGTCATAGGCGCGGGGGTCGCCCCAGTCTTCGAGCGGGTGCGTGGCCGGGACGTTCCAATGGCAGAAGTATGCCGTCTCATCGGGATAGAGCCCCTGGTAGACAGCCAGGGGCACCTTCTGCAGCTTTGCGGAGAACCGCAGGTCCGCGGGCGCCGTATACACCGCATTCACGCCCAGGATCACCAGCAGCTGCACTTCTCCCGCGTCCATCGCCCGCGCCAGCTCGACGAGCGACGCAGTCTGATCGACCGGCCGCGCATGGATCGGTGGGCCGTAGGTGACGGTCGCGCCGACATTCCCGAGCGCCTGATTGATTCCGCGAGCGACGGCATGCACCGCTGGAGGCTGGAAGGCTCCCGCAACGACGGCACACCGGCCGCGGTGCGCCTGCAGATCCTTCGCGATGGCGGCAATCCACTTCTCCGCGTCCGATGGAACGGCCGGCGCCTCTACCGGCATGCCGCCGGGCGCCCCGACGGCCGCCGCCAGCCGGCGGGCGAAGCCCCCCACCTCCGCCGCGCGCATCGGAAGCCTGTGATCGGCTTTCGCGCCGCTGATCGTCGGCGTGCTCTCGACGACATACAGACGGTTCATGGACTTGCTGTCGTCGATGACGCGGCGGCGGCTGGCGAAGTCCCGCGTATAGCGCAACGCGCCCGGACCACAGCCGAGGAAGTCGGCGTCGAGCGCGACGATCACGTCCGCCTTGTCGAAGTGGTAGACGGGATCGGCTTCGATGTCGCCGGCGGGGCCGCCTTCCGCGGTGCTGAATGCCCTCGAGACCGGATCGTACTGATGCCATCGCGCGAGCGGGAGATCCTCCAGCACCGTGGCCATCAACTCGGCGAGCGACGGCGAGGTGATCGGCTCGGTCAGCAGCCGCAGTCCGGCGCCTCGGGTCGCCTTCTGGGCGCTGATGGCCGACTGCATCGCGCTGAGAAACGTTCCCCAGGGCCGGACCTCACCCCGGAACGTGAGCGTCTTGGCGCGATCGGGATCGTAGAGACCGAGCACGGCGGCCTGGGTCATTGCATCGGTGGCACCGAGACTCGCGGGGTGTTCAGGGTTGCCCTCGATCTTGGTCGGGCGTCCCATGTGGCTCTCGACCAGGACCGGACGTGCGATGCCGCCGAGCGGGACTGCCGACGCGAAGAACAACGGTCTGCCGGGGACGACATCTTCAGGCTGGCGGACGTAAGGAACGATGGCCTCGGGCGGCTGTCTGGTGCACGCGCCCACGCCCGCCAGCGCGAGCGAGGCGCTCATCAGCTTCAGGAACTCGCGGCGGCCCTTCGGGTCGTTCCACTCGGAGGCCTGCTCCGGAAACTCGCGATGGAGGTACTCGCGGAACTCGGGCGTGTCCGCCAGTTGCCCCAGGCTGCGCCAGTAGAGGCGGCCGTCGGCGGCGGCGAGTCGCGAGCGGATGGCGGCAAAGTCCATGGTGCAGCGTCAAACGCTCATCGGTGACAGATCGAGCAGCTCGTCAGATGTTCGACACTGCCGATGTTGTACTCGCGCACGAGGCGCTCGCCGAGTCCCGGGTCATCGGCGGGGGGCTGCCACGACATGTTGTAGACCTGGTCCTTCGGGCGGATGTACCGGGCCGGGTTCCGGTGGCAGTCCAGGCACCAGGACATCATCAGGGTCGCCTCCTGATACACCAGCGGCATCCGGTCCACGGGCCCGTGGCAGGTCGCACACCCGACGCCCTTGTTCACGTGAATGCTGTGGTTGAAGTACACGAAATCAGGCAGATCGTGGACGCGCGTCCACCTGAGGGGCGCGTTCTCGCGGAAGCTGGCGCGCACGGGCTCGAGAATGGGGGCCGTGCTCCAGATCTGCGAATGGCAGTTCATGCAGGTCTTCGTGGGCGGGATACTGGCAAAGGCGGACTCCTCGACCGAGGTGTGGCAGTATCTGCAGTCGATGCCCATGCCGCCGACGTGATGGGCATGGCTGAACTGGATGGGCTGCTCGACGATGACGCCCTGGTTGGTGTTGTAGCCCGACCAGTGCAGCGCGGCCACGACCGTCCCCAGGAGCACCACGAAAGCTGCGACGGCGAGAAGGCTGAGCCTGGAGTAGATATTGGTGTGACGATGGAAGATCTGACTCATCGTATCGACGTCCGGTCCGCGCGCTCCCACGAAGCCTACCCGAACTGTGTCGAGTTGCGGAAGTGGAGTCAGCGGCGCTGCGCGTTGGGCGAGCCGGCTGAGCTTCGAAGGTTCGCACGGAAGGCGTCCCCCGCTCGGACTGTTGCGGCCATCCTGATCATGTGAAACATTTCACAAAGTGTCAACCATGCCGAAATCCAGCCAGCGCGACTCGTTCCTGAGCCCCCGGTTCGCACAGCCGGCCACGTTCATGCGCCTGCCGCACGAAACAGATCTCGCCGGCGTCGACGTGGCTCTGCTGGGCGTGCCCTTCGACAGCGGCACGTCGTACAGACCGGGCGCGCGGCTGGGGCCCAGGGAGATCCGCGCCCAGTCGTCGCTCATCAGACCGTACTCCTTCTTCCAGAAGGTCTCCCCGTTCGAACGCCTGCGCATCGTCGACGCGGGCGACGTGGACGTGCCGCCGGTCGGAATCGAGAACGCTTACAAGGCGATCGAGGCCGGCGTCCGCCGCGTGCTGGACGCCGGCGCCATTCCGGTCGTCGCCGGCGGGGATCATTCCATCTCACTGCCGATCCTGAGGGCGATCGCCTCCGCGCGCGGGCCCGTCAGCCTGGTTCAGTTCGACGCGCACATCGACACATGGGGGGATTACTTCGGAGGCAAGTACTTCCACGGATCTCCCTTCCGGCGCGCGATCGAGGAGGGACTGCTGGTCGAAGGCGGTTACGTCCAGGTCGGGATCCGGGGGCCGATGTACGGCGAGGAGGAGGACTTCGGGTTCCAGAACGCCCACGGCGTGACGACGATCGACATCGAGCAGGTGAAACGCGACGGCGTGCCGCGGACGATCGAGCGGATTCGCGAGGTCGTGAAGGGGCGGACCTACGTCACCTTCGACATCGATTCGGTCGATCCCGCATTCGCGCCGGGAACAGGCACGCCGGAAGTGGGAGGCCTCACGAGCCATGAGGCACAACAGCTCGTCCGCGGCCTCGCCGGCCTCGACATCGTCGGCTGCGACGTGGTCGAGGTGGCGCCGGCCTTCGATGGACCCGGCCAGATCACGTCGCTTCTCGCGGCTAACATCATGTTCGAACTGCTGTGCGTGCTCGCGCTACGAGAACAGGAGATCAGGAGATCAGGAGGACGTGAACAGGAGATTAGGAGATCAGGAGATCGTTAAGGTTAAACAGGAGGTCAGGAGGTCAGGAGGTCAGGAGGTCAGGAGGTCAGGAGGAGGCTGACCGAAGGGCGAACGGAGGGGAGCAGGGCCTGGGCACCCCGCCGGGGGACCTGTATCGGACCGCGTGCCCTTCGTGCGCCAATATAAGTACGCTTCTTCCGTTGGCAACCCCACGACGCAAACAACGCCGCAGCGGATTTCAATCGGGAGCAGATTGTCGGATCAGGGCCAACTGTCAGGCGCCAGGAGGGGCGGAACTGGAGAGACAGGATATCGCTCGCCCCGCATCCGGAAGGAAGGTGATTCACCTCGCTCGATTGCTCGTGACCTTAATGAACTCATGCGCTC
The DNA here is from genome assembly GCA_035455585.1 of Vicinamibacterales bacterium. GTDB lineage: Bacteria > Acidobacteriota > Vicinamibacteria > Vicinamibacterales > 2-12-FULL-66-21 > DATIEW01. Next base: position 4,626 of record DATIEW010000356.1, read on the forward strand.
CCGCACTCCCGCACTCCTGAACTCCTGAATCTCCTGACCTCCTAGTCTCCTGATCTCCTGATCTCCTGATCTCCTGATCTCCTGGTAACCGATTAACTTTTCTAAATATCCTCTTGATCTCCTGATCTCCTGTTCATATCCTCCTGACCTCCTGTTAGAGCTCGAGCAAGCTGACCGCGTTCCCCCCGAAGATCTTCTCCCTGACTTCCCCGCTGACCTCCAGCTCTCGAATGGTCTGGAGCATGAGCGGAATGCTGCCGATCTGATGCGGGTAGTCGCTGCCGGCCAGGATGCGATCCGGACCGGCGAAGTCGAGCGCCAGGCGGACGGCGGATGGGTTGAAGTTGACGGTGTCGTAGTAGAAGGTCCTGAGGTATTCGCTCGGGGGACGGCCGATGTGCTCGCGGCAGTCGGCGAAGGCACGGTAGCCGCGGTCGAGCCGCTCGGCCAGATACGGGATCGCGCCCCCCATGTGCGTCAGCACCCACCGGATGCGCGGGTGTCGCTCGACGACCCCGGTGAAGACCAGCCTGGCCGCGGCAAGCGTGGTGTCGAACAGGAACCCGACGAGCGGCATCAGCCAGTACTCCGTCATCGCCTCCACGCCGAGCGGATCGGTGGGGTGGATGTAGATGGCCGCCTCCAGCTCGTTCGCTTTCTTCCAGAGCGGCTCGTACCGGGCGTCGGAGAGGGCCACGTGATTCACGTTGCTGAAGACCATCGCGCCGGCCATCCCGAGCTTCGTCATCGCGCGGTCGAGCTCGTCGACCGACGCGGCCGGGTCGTTGAGGGGAAGCGTGGCGAGCGCCGTGAATCGACCGCGCCGCTCGCGGACGATGCGCGCCAGCGCGTCGTTCACCATGCGTGCCCACTGGGCCGCTATCGCAGGCGTTTCCACGTGCACGCCTGGAGTCGTGAACGTGAGCACCTGCGTGGCGACGCCGTGCTCGTCGAGGACCCGCTGGCGGTAGTCGATGTCGCGGTGCCCCGGCACGAGGATGTTGTAGTCGCCCGGATAGTGCACGCACGGGTTGCCGTCCGCGTCGACGGTCACCTTGACCGAGGAGGGAGATCCGGGCGCCCTGAGCGCCGCGACGTACTCCGGCGGATAGAAATGGTTGTGAAAGTCAACGATTCGCATGCCAGAGATAGTAGATCGGCGCTCCTAGCGCCACGATGCCGAGGCCGGTGAGCGCCTCGACCGGTTCACGGACGATCTGGTTGATCACGATGACGAGCGACGCGACGATGAACACGATGGGGACGGCTGGGTATCCCCACGCGCGATATTCCGGCTGATAGGCCTGCTGGCGCCGCAGGACGAACAGTCCGGCAGCCATCAGCGCGAAGAAGAGCCACTCCGTGTAGATCACTCGGGTGAAGAGCTGGCGGTAGGCGCCGGTTCCGGCCAGCACGCTCGCCCAGACCGCCTGTGCGACGATGGCGCGCGAGGGCGTGCGATACACCGGGTGCACGTGATCGAGCCACCGGAACGCGAGCCCGTCGCCGGCCATCGAATAGTAGACGCGCGGCCCTGTCAGCACGATGCCGGTGAGTCCTCCGAGCGAGGACACCACGACCAGCGCGGACATCAGCGCAGACCCGCCGGTGCCGACCACCGCGTCGGCGGCGTCGGCCGCAATCCTCGTCGACGTGCGCACGGCGTCGAGCGGAAGCACGGCCAGATACAGCACGTTGAGCGCAACGTAGCACACGGTGACGATCGCGACGCCGACGACGAGGGCCGTGGGAATGGTGCGCGCCGGCATCACGGTCTCGCCCGCCGTGTAGGTCACCATGTGCCAGCCTCCGTAGGCGAAGAGGCCCGCGACCATCGCGAGGAGGAACTCGCTGAGCCACGCCGATTCCGGCAGGGCGCGTCCGGCTTCAGCGGTCGGGGCGGGTTCCGACGTGCCGAACCCCGCGAGGAGGAGCCCGCCCACGACCACGACGGCGATCGCCGCGATCTTGACGATCGTCAGGGCCGTCTGCACGCGGCTTCCTGCCTTGACGCCGACGTAGTTCAGCGCCGACAGCGCCAGGATCACCGCGATCGCGATCAGCCGGATGCCGCCCTCCCCGACGCCAGGGACGAAGTATGCCGCATATCGCGCGAACACGACGGCAATCGCCGCGACGATGCCGCTGTGCATGCTCCAGAACATGGCCCAGCCCCAGAGGAATCCGGTGAGCGGCGAAAACGTGTCGCGCAGGAACACGTAGAGCCCGCCGGTCTGGGGGAAGGCGGACGCCAGCTCGGCGCAGACGAACGCGCCGAACAGCGTCAGCACGCCGCAGGCGAGCCAGACGAGCATGATCTCGCCCGGCGAGGACAGGTGCCGCGCGATCTCCGACGGCTGCACGAAGATGGAGGCGCCGATGATCGTGCCGGCCACCATCGCGGTGGCGTTGAGGCGCGTCAGCGAACGGGGAAGCTCGGCCACAGGGGGGAGAGCATTACACAGGTGCGGCCCGCGAGTCAGCGGTCTGGCACACTGCAAGCGGTGCGCCGTGGGGAGGCTGGCCGGCCCGCGGCCCTGGAGCGAGCCGCCGCGCCGCGCAGCCGGAAAGCGCGCGCAGCGATTCCTCGCGGCGACTTCGCGCCGTGTGATCCGGATGCGCAAGCCGGCACCGGCGCATCAGTGCGCCTGATGGACGCTGCACTGACCATCCCTTAGTCGCCGCGGGGGCGGCAGAGAATGAGCGCAGCGCGCTTTCCCGGCTCGCGGAGCGGGCCGCGGGGCCGGCCAGCCTCCCCACGGCGCACCGTTCAGCCCCCCAGTTTCTCCGTCAGCTCCTTGAAGCGCCGCCGGCTGACCTCGAGGCGCGCGCCGTCCTTCAGCACGACCTCGCCGTGGCCGCCCGGGACCGGCGCCACCTCCCTCACGGCGTCGAGATTGACGATGGCCGCGCGCGAGATGCGGAAGAACTGCCGCGGGTTGAGCCGTTCTTCCAGCTCGTTCAACGTCGGCGGCACCCAGCTGTGCCCGTCGAGCGTCTGCAGCTTCGTCAGCCCGTCCTCCGAGACGAAGTACAGCACGTCCCGTGCGTGAACGACGCGATACGTATTGCCGCGGCGCGCGAGGAACCTGACCGGCGGCGCCGCGCGCGTGGATCGATCGATTGCGGCATCGGTGGGGACCCCCTGCCGTGCGCGCTCGAGCGCCTTGCCGAGGCGCGCCCGGTTCACCGGTTTGAGGAGGTAGTCGACCGCGTTCAGCTCGAACGCATCGACGGCATACTGGTCGTAGGCCG
>DATIEW010000357.1:0-17369 GCA_035455585.1 Vicinamibacterales bacterium
TCCAGCCGGTGCATGTTCTCGATGGCGTCGAGCACCGTGAACCGGGGTCGAACACCCAGGAAGAGCGCCACCTCACCCAGACACTGCTTGAGATCGAGGATGATCGTCGGGCGCTTGGTCAGCCGCGCCAGCTCCACCGCGCAGTTCACCGACACGGTCGTCGCGCCGGCTCCCCCCTTGGCGCCCAGGAACAGGTACGTCACGCAGGGCTGCCGTCCCCCGGCGTTCGCGGCGTCCCGCCTGGCCGCCGTCCGCCGGACGGCACCGTGGAACGACTCCGCCATGGCCCCGGACTCCGGGGCCTCGCCGGGTGTCCAGGAGAAGAACTCGTTGGCGCCCGCACGCATGGCCTGGAGAATCAGATTCGGCTCCGTCGTGGCCGCGACGGCGAAGATCGCCACCGAAGGATGCCCGGCCCGGAACCGTTCGATGGCGGCCATGCCGGACGACGTGTCGGTTCGTATGTCTACAACGGCAAGGTCGGGGCCGGCGCCGTCAACCGACGACCGGCCCTCGACGATTCCGACCGGAACGCCACACGCCCGCAGCATGTGCGCAATCTGCCGTCTGAACTCCTCGTCGTGGCTGACAATCGATGCTGCGAGTTGGGCCATCTGCCGCCTTCTGTCACTTGACGAGTCTGATTGCTTTCGGGAAGAGGTTCGTCGGCCCGTCCGGGTTGCCGGTGCGGATGCCGGCGATCGGAATGATGCGGCCGTAGATCGAATTGCCCGAGACCGATTCGGCGAAGAAGCCGATCCAGTTGGCGACCTTCAGATCCGCCATGCGCCCGTTCCGCTTGCCTGAGTCGTAGTACTCGGGGTCGTACAGCGGGATGGGGAAGGTTCGCGGGCTCTGGCCGCTGTACGTGCTTCCATCCACCGTATTCGTCACCTCGTTCCAGAAGGCGTTGGGATCCTTGGCAATCAGCGCCTCGATGCCCTGGATGGTCGGGCCCACCATGTTCCCCGGTTCCTGGACGAGGGGATCCCCCCATTCCATGACGAGGTTGTTGCAGTTCTCGATATTCCAGCTGTACTCGTCGCCGCCCGTGACACCGCCGATCGCCAGCGAGAAGTAGAAGCTCACGGTGATATTCGTTCCCGTTCCCGCACGGATCACCAGACGCTGCCCGCGCTCGCGCTCGTTGTTGTATCCGGTGTAGTCCGGGTTCACGTTTCCATTCGCGTCGGCGGCGGGGATGTACTTGTCTGCGACGCTCGGGGGCAGCGGTCTCCCCTTGTTGTCGAACGCGTCGTACGTGTCATCGCCGTCCCACGGCGGGTTGCCGTTCTCGATCCACTTGTCGGGAATCGTGAACGGCTTCACGCAGGTCATGCCGTTGGCCGGAGACACCTCAGCCGTCGCGGTCGCCGCAACTCCGCCGGTTTCGCGAAGACCGAGATACCTCGCCATCAGCAGCGACACCGGATTGCCGCGCATCGCATGCCGGTAGACCGTGACGCGGACCTGGTTCGGATCGCCATTCGCGTCATCGAGAAACTCGACATCGCTCGGCAGCACCGACACGTCCTCGCCCATCACGTCGTTCGACTGTGCGGCAGTGATGGCGCTGGTGACAGCCGGCCCGCTGGGCGTGCGGTCGTCGTAATCGTCGAAGAACAGCGCGACGGCCCCGGCCAGCGCTCCGGCATCGGCCGAGTTCTGCGCCTGGTTCCGGGCCGTCATGAGCATGCCCACGTCGATGGCCAGGATGCTGGCGCTCAGAAAGGCCAGCAGCCCGAACCCCACGAACACGAAGCTCATCCCCGATTCATCGTGCAGGCGACGGTTGACTCTCCTCATTGCGTCCCCCCAGGTGGCTCTGATCAGTCGCTCATCCGCCCCACGTTGCCTTACAGGCCGGAACCGGAAGGCGGAAGCCCCTTGCCAGACTGCTTCGACCTGTCATTCCCTCCGCCTTTCGCCTTCTCGATCTCCGCCTGGTACGCCGCCTGCGCTTCCTTCAGGCGGGCGGCAGCCTCGGCGAGCGCCTTCTCGCGCTTCTCATCGTCGGCCGCCTTCTTCTTTGCCTCTTCGGCGTTCTTCTTCGCAATCTCCGCTTCGCGCCGCGCGCGCTCCTTTGCAAGCCTGTCGGCCTGGCGCTTCTCGGCGGCCGCCTTCTTCTTCGTGTCCTTATCGTCTGCGCTCTCCTGTTTCCCCTCGGCCGCCTTGCGCTCCTGCTCGCGCGCCTTCTCGATCGCCTTGATCTGATCCGGTGTCAGCATTGCCGGCTGCGTCTGAACCGGTACCGGTGACGGCGTGCGCGGTGACGAAGCAGCGGGCATCGGCGGCATCGGCGCCGCCGGCATGGCAGTCGGCGAGCCGGCCGGCATCGGCGGCCTGGGCGGCACCGCGGCTCCTGAGGTCGCCGGCATCCCCGGCCCCTGCTGGCCCTGAACGGGAACCGGGCCCGGCATCATGACCGGAACCGGTGAGCCGTCCGGCGGCGGCGGCATAGGCTGCGTGGCCGATTGCGGCCTGGGAGACGCCTGAACCGGAGAAGCCGCGTCCCGTTTCGACGGCGGGGGCGCAGTCTCGAGCGGCCGCTTCATCGACCCTGGAGCCGGCATCATCGATGGCGGAGGCGGCATGGGCGAAGAAAGCGAAGGCTGAGCGAGCGTCCGTGCGGGAACCACCGGATCGGACGCCGCAACAGGCGCGGGCACGGGCGCATTGCTGCCCCGTGGTGCCGCCTGGTTCGCCGGATAGCGCGGCGACCCCGTGTACGGATCCGGATTGGGATAGGTCCGGCCTGGCCGGCCGAGATACGGCTCGACGAGCGCGGGCAGCCCCTCCGAGACGCCCATCTGTCCCTTGCGGATGATCGTCGGCGTGATCATGACCACGAGCTCGGTCTGGTTCTTCTGATGCGCCTTGCTGCGGAACAGCAGCCCCAGGATCGGGATGTCGCCGATGCCGGGAATCTTCGACATGCTGTTGGTCAGCGTGTTGTTCATCAGCCCCGCGATCGCGAACGTCTGTCCGTCGCGCAGCTCGACCTCGGTCTCGGTCCGCCTGGTGGACAGCGCCGGAATGCGGAATCCCTCGAGCGTGATCGCGTTGGCGAAGTCCAGGGCGCTCACCTCGGGCCGGACCTTGAGGTGAACCAGATCGCCGCCGAGCACGGTGGGGGTGAAGTTCAACCGGATGCCGAACTCCTTGAACATGATCGTGACGGACGTGCCCGCGTTGGTCGGCTGGATCACGGGGTACGGGTACTCGCCGCCCGCCAGGAAGCTGGCTTCCTTTCCGTTGGTGGCAATCAGGTTCGGCTCGGCCAGGCTCTGGAAGAGGCCCTTGGTCTGCAGCGCCCGCACGACGCCGCCGAGGCCTTCCTGCGAGTTGAACACGAAGATGTTCAGGAAGTCGCTGAACACGAGCTCGCCGTTGTCGAATTCCGGCGACGGGACTCCCGGCGGCGCGGTGCGGCCGAACCACTCGTTCTTGTACCCGTTGGCGAAGAAGCTCGCGCCCAGCTCCTGCAGCGCGCTCCGGCTCACTTCCGCGAAGCGCACGCGCAGCATGACCTGGTTGGACGCGACCCCCTCCTGCTGCTTGAGCAGGTTGACAACGTTGTCCTTCTTCTCGACGTATCCCGCCGCGACGTCCGCGGCCTTGTCCACGACGTACTGGCCGGAGACCGTGCCCGAGAGCACCACATCCTTGCCGCTCCCCAGCACCGTGATCTCCTCGCCCGGGAACAGCCGCGCGATGTGCTCCTTCAGCGGCGTCAGATCCCGGGTCACATTGACCTCGTACGTCTTGATCGAACCGCCCCTGTCCCACACGAACAGCGAGATCGTCCCGGGCTGTTTGCCGTGGATCAGGATCTGCGACGGCGCGGTGACCAGGGCGTCAGCGATGTCGGGCACCGTCAGCGACACGCGGGCGATCGTCGACCCGACGTTGAGGACGGTGGAACGACCAACGAGCAGGTTGATGTCGCTGCCGCTCGACGCGTCGCGGATGACGGGCGACGGCATCCGTTCCGAGACGAATGCCTGAGGCTGCTGCGCTTGCGGCGCTGCCACCAGGATCACGATGATGTACACGACCAGCGCCGCGAAGAAGGCGGCCGGCCGGCGGCTGCGATGCCGCGATCGCCAGAACTGAGTCGTGCGTGCCGCGATCATTGATGTCCTCCGATACTCGTCTCTGATGTACATGAAGCGGTTACGGGCGTGAAGCCGCGGCTCCACGCCCACCTGCCAACCGGATACGCCCTACTTGATGACTTCCGTCGCGCGCTTGTCGCCGCGGATCATCTCGACCGTCGGCGCCGGCGCGACCTGCGAATCCATCGTCACCGGCCCGCTCGGTTTGCTTCGTGGCGCATCCGAGCGCGGCGCCTGCGCCGCTCTGGCCAGCCCCATCAGAACCGCCGGCCGGATCCCCGGCGTCGCCGGCGCGCCCTGATCGAGCGGGTTGCGCAGCGCGAGCTGGATCTTCCCTTCCGTGCTCGCCAGCGCCAGACGCTCGGACTGCTCGGGCGTGACGAGCAGCGTCACGACCGTCACCTGCACCGGCTTGTTCTCCTGGTCCTGCTCGAGACGCGTGCCCGCTGTCAGCACCTGCACGTTGGCCAGTACGACCTTCGATGTCGTATCGGCTGCGTTGTTGGTGGGATTGGCGGTGGCTACCACGTCCACGCGGGTGCCGGGAAGCACGTATCCGGCGACGCCGACAACCTCGTTCACCCGCACGGAGATTGCGCGCATTCCCTCGGGAATCACCGGGGGCAGCCCGGCCCCCGCCTCCGTGGGCGCCAGCTTGGCCGCGAGGATCGGCTCGTTCTTGACGACCGACTGGATCAGCCCGCGTCCGACGATGTCCTGGGGCTTGGCGAATGTGCCCTCGGGCGCCTTTCCAGATGGGAAGGAGGCAACCTCGAGATCCTCGGTCTTGAGCTCGGCTCCAATCGCCAGATCGGCTGCTGCCACCACGACCGGCTGCGTGGGGGTAGCCACGGTCTTCACCGGCTGGTTCTGCATCAGGTTGTAGGTTCCATACGCCAGGCCGCCTCCGGCGAGGATGGCGACGGCGAGCACGGCGAAGATTCGGTTGCGCATGACGTCCCCTCAGCTTTCGTTTCGCATGACGGCGACCGCCGACATGGTGATCGGCTGTCCGGCCCGGGACCCTCCGGCTACCATCCTTGCGATCGGGTTGAGCACGATGAAGTCGAACGGATACTGGATGGTGATCTGCGAGCCTGATCTGCCGCCGAGGTCAACTCCCTGATCGACCGTGATGTGCTCGGGCGCGATGCAGGGCGCCGGCCCGTCCGAGCAGGACCTGATGCCCCCGACATTCGCGTACTTGATGACCGCAGCCTTGACCTGATCGGGGCTCGTGCCGTTGATGACGGACACGCGCGCGCCTTCGCGGGCGCCGTTGGTCAGCACCTGCCAGGTCTGGTAGGCGCGGCCGAACTCGAATATGGCAACGGAGATCAACAGGATGAGCGGCAGCGTCACCGCCGTCTCCAGCAGCGCCGCGCCTCGTTGGTTCTTCCTCAGACCGATGCGCATGAGCGTCCCCTCTTCTCCAAGGCGAGCAACCTTCCAGGCTTCACCCGACCAGCGCCGCGAGCACGCTACCCATGGCGATAGCCGGTCCGTACGCGAACCGGCTCGCCGGGGCGGCGGCCTGGATCTCCTCGCGCGCCCCGGAAGGCACGGCCATGAGCCGCGCAGTCCCCGCGAGCGTCAGCGCCAGCCGCCTGCGCCTGACGGCAACGGCCAGCGCGAGCACACCGCCCGCAACCGCCGTGAACAGGAACGCTTTCACCACGAGGCCGGGTCCCACGAGCGCGCCGACGGCGGCCATCAGCTTCACGTCGCCGGCACCGGTCGCCCCGAGGGCGTAACCGGGCAGCATCAGCGCCAGACCCAGCGCGAACCCGAACGCCGCCGCTCCGGTCGTAACGTCGCTCGCGCCGGAGGCCGCCAGGCCTATGCCGACGCCCGCCATGGCCGCCGTCAGGGCGTTCGGAATGCGACGGGTCCGGATATCGACGACCGTTGCGACCAGCACGCCGGCGGCCAGAACCGAGAACGGCAGACTAGAAATTGCTGGCAATTGCCTGCCAGAAAACCGTGTTGATTGTCTGCCCGAGCGTCGAAACCGCGCCGAGCGCGAAGAGCGCGATCAGTGCCGCGAGCAACCCGTACTCGAGCAGATCCTGTCCGTCCTCCGACCGCCGCAAGCGCGCGTTGACGATCCTCCTCAGCGCAGCAACAGCAACAGGCATGTAATTCGCTCCTCGAACTCCCACGGCGCCCGAACGTGCTCTCCATCCCCGCAAGTGAAGAAACAGGGGCCGGCGCGCCAGCGCACCGGCCCCTAACCTGCGCCGCGGTCCTACACCGCCGCCGCGAGCTGGTTCGCGATTTCCGTGAAGATGGTGTTGACGCTCTGTCCGGCCATCGCCACCGCACCGATAGCGATGAGCGCGATCAGCGCGACGAGCAGCGCGTACTCGAGCAGGTCCTGGCCCTCCTCGTCGCGCGCGAACGACTTCACGTAGTTCAGAAGCATCGACATGTGATCCTCCCCCGAGGCATCGTGCACCGCCCGAATGCGGTGCGAAGTTGCGGCTGCGCCGCGTGTGTTGGTTACATGTGCGCGGCGCCTGCCGCGTCACGGAGCGGGCCAATCGCAACGGCTGTGCCACGGGGTAAATCCGACGCGGTCTATATCCCGTTAACTCGTTCAATCGACACGGTGTTCCGGGAGATACCGTACGGCTCAGCCTGGCCGCTCGAGGCCCGCCAGTCACCTGCCGGGGACGTCACTTTCGTAAGCTTTGGCCCGAAATTGGTGCATTCGGCACGGAATGGGGTTGGCAGGGCCGTCGTCACGCACCATGCCACCAGGGGTTTAGTTGCGGCAGACGTGAGACTTAGCCGCACAGATCGCGCGGTGGACGGACCGGCATGCCCATTGCGACCTGCCTGCCGGATAGCTGCGGCTCGTCGTGCGATCGCTCGCAATGCGCACACTTCTGCAACCGCGCATCCTCCGTAAATGCGGGAGCGGCAAGGAACATCCTCATGAAGGGCATTCGCCATTGGGCGCTGTCGGCGGCCGTACTCATCGTCGTGCTCCTCGGGCTTGTTTCAGTCGATGCCCGGGTCCGCGAGCAGTTCACAAACCTGCTGGCGGCTGAGGGCAGCGACCTCGCGCCGTTGGGAGATCGGTTCGGCGAGTTTGGAAGCGCGCTTCTGACCGCCATCCGGCTTCAGAGCATCGAGCATGCACCGCTGCTCGTCTTTGCGACGGTGGGCGCCGTGCTCTTCTTCCTGATGGTGAGGACCTAGCTTGCCCGTTGTACTGGCGATCGAGCCGGACATCCGGCAGGCGGCCATCCTGAAACGGATAGTGAAGGAGCAGGTTCGAGCGGACCTGGTCCTCGTGGATTCCCGGGACGCGGCTGTTTCGGCGATCACCGCTCGCATGCCGGATGTGATCCTCGTCACGGCGCTGCTCTCGCCGCGGGACGAGGAGGAACTCATCGCCTACCTCCGATCGCTCGAGGGGGCCGAGCACCTCCAGACCCATACCATCCCACAGCTCGCCTCGACGGCCGCGGACATCGAGCAACGGAACGGCGGGGGAGGACTCTTCGGCAAGTTCCTGCGCAAGAAGGATTCGGGGCCGATCGTGTCTGGCTGCGATCCGGACCTGTTCGCAGGAGAGATCCGCACTTTCATCGAGCGGGCTTCTGAGCAGAAGGCCGACACGGCGGCATTGACGCGGCGGCGCGCCGCCAGGCTCGAGTTCCAGCCGGTCCAGGGAGCACGCCCGGATACTCAGTCGCCGCCTCCTGCACCGGCGCCGGAACAGCCGGTCGTACATGCGGAGTCGGCCTGGGCATCGCCCTTCGAATGGCGTCCCAGCGCCCATCAGGCACCCGCCATCGCCGAGGCCAAGCCGGCCGGATTTGCACACGAAACACCCCCACTCGTCTCGAACGTGCCGATTGCCGTGATCGCGGACGACCTCGAACAGGAGGCCGAACGCGAACGGGCTGAACGCGAGCGGGTTGCCGCGGAACAGCGGCAGGTTGAAGCGGACCGCGATCGCCGCGAGTCCGAGGCAGAGGCCATCCGGCAGCGCGAAGAGGACGCACGCACCCACCGGGAGGAGGAGGAACGTCAGCGTCTTCAAGCTGAGGTTGCTGCCAGGCGCAAACGCGAGGAGGAAGAACGCCTGCTCCGCGAGGAGGAGCGCAAGCGCCTCGAGGCCGAAGGCGCCGCCAGGCGCAAGCGCGACGAAGAAGAACGCCGCCGCCGGGACGAGGAGGATCGCAGGCACCTCGAGGCCGAAGCCGCCGGCAAGCGCAGGCGCGAGGAGGAGGCACGCAAGCGCCTCGAGGCCGAGGCCGCCGCCAAGCGCAAACGCGACGAAGAAGAACGCCGCCGCCGCGAGGAGGACCGCAAGCGTCTCGAGGCCGAAGCCGCCGCCAAGCGCAAACGCGATGAAGAGGAACGCCGCCGCCGCGAGGAGGAGCGCAAACGCCTCGAGGCCGAAGCCGCCGCCCGCCGCAAGCGCGAGGAGGAAGAACGCAGGCGCCGGCTGGAAGAAGAGCGCAAACGCCTCGACGCCGAAGCCGCCGCCCGCCGCAAGCGCGAGGAGGAGGAGCGCCGCCGCCGGCTGGAAGAGGAGCGCAAGCGCCTCGAAGCCGAAGCGGCCGCCCGCCGCAAGCGCGAGCAGGAAGAGCGCCGCCGCCGCGAGGAAGAGGAGCGAAAGCGCCTCGAAGCCGCGGCCGCCGCCCGCCGCAAGCGCGAGGAGGAAGAGCGCCGCCGCCGCGAAGAGGAGGAGCGCACACGCCTCGAGGCCGAAGCCACGGCCCACCGCAGGCGCGAAGAGGAAGAGCGCAGGCAGCGCGAGGAGGCAGAGCGCAAACGCCTCGAAGCCGAAGCTGCCGCCCGCCGCAAGCGCGAGGAGGAAGAGCGCAGGCAGCGCGAGGAAGAGGAGCGCAAGCGCCTCGAGGCCGAAGTCGCCGCCCGCCGCAAGCGTGTAGAGGAAGAGCGCAGGCAGCGCGAGGAGGCGGAGCGCGCCCGACTCGCCGAGCAGGAGGCGGCCGACAGGCGCAGACAGGAGCACGAGGCTCAGCTCGCTGCTCGCGAGCGTGCCGCGAGTACGGATCCATTTGCCGAGTTCAGAGCGGAGCACGACGAGCCGAAGGGCCTTCTCAAGCTGATGCCGGTCTCGACCTGGGCTCGGGCCGCAACACCGCGCGCGTCGGATAGCAGCAACGGCTCCACGCCGGACGACGCGTCGGAGTTGATCTCGGCTCTGCACGTCCCGCCGCAGGTCGCTCTGATCAGCTACGCGCACGGCTGCCGTATCCGCCGCGTGCGTGTACGGGCGCAGCGCCAACCCAAGTCAGGCGGCCCCAAACAGAAGCCGCTCATCCTGTCGCGGCGCGCGCTCGAGGAAACTCGATCGGAAGACGAAACCGCGGATCGCTAGCGGGTGCGGCCGCTGATTGCAGAAACTGCCCGCGGCTGGTTCCCCACGGGTTGAAGAAACTGCCCACGTCTGAACCGCTCCCAATAAGCTGCAAGCAACTCACAACTCAAGACTCAAAACTCACAACTCATGAGATAGCGGCATCGAAGTTGCCTGTGCAGCTGGCGATAGCCGGCCATGAACTCGGCAGAGAAGGTCCAGCGCATCGGCCAGCGCGTGCGCGTGCGTGGACGCGTCTGGACGATCGAGAACGTCACGCCCGGAATCGACTGCACGGCGCTGCAGTTGACCGCTGAGGCCGGCGCGGCGGCCGTCTACACGCTGCTTATCCCGTTCGACCGGCCCAGAGTCCTCGAATCGCGGCGTCCGCTCCGCGTCGTGCGCGTGCGCCGGTGGCTTCATGAAGTGCGCCGCATGCGGGCGTCGTTCAGACCGGCTGGCGGCCTCGAAGCTGCCGCCACGGCTGGCATTCGCCTGCTCGCCTATCAGCTCGAGCCTGCGCTGGCGGCACTCCGCTACGGCACGACCCGCATCCTCATCGCGGACGGTGTCGGACTGGGAAAGACGATTCAGGCCTGTCTGCTGCTCCTCGAGCTCCGGACGCGTGCCTCGGACTTCCGCGCCATCGTGCTCACGCCCGCCGGCCTCCGCGATCAATGGCAGCGTGAGCTTCACGGTCGATTTGCCGTACCCTCCACCGCAGCCGACGCAGGGTGGCTCAGGTCCTCGGCCGCGGAACTGCCCCCGGGCGTGAACCCCTGGTTGCTGCCCGGGGTCTATCTCGCGTCCCACGACTTCGTGAAGCGCCCGGAAGTGCTCCGGCCGCTCGAGGAAGCCGCCTGGGATCTCTGCGTGGTGGACGAAGCACACGCGGCGACGTCGCGCAGCGACCGCCGGGCCGCCGCGGACGCCATCGCCTGCCGCTCGCGCCGCGTGCTGCTGCTCACGGCGACGCCGCCGTCGGATTCCCCAGGCGAGTTCGACTCGCTGTGCAGAATCGGTCTGGCCGGGGAACACGAGAGCCCAATCCTCATGTTCCATCGTTCCCCGGCCGATGTCGCCGCGTGCCACGCGCCGAGGCGGAGCCTCGTTCTGACGGTCCGACCCTCGGGGGAAGAGCGCCGGATGCACGACCTCCTTGGCCGCTACACCCGATGTGTCTGGCGCGAGTCCGGCGGGCGTCTCGATCACCTGGCCAGGCTGGCCTCCATCGTGCTCCGCAAGCGGGCGCTGTCGAGCGCGGGCTCACTGGCTGTCTCGGTCGAAAGACGCCTCGAACTGCTCGCCGGACGGAGCGCGCCGTCAGAACAGCTCCGGCTCCCGCTCGCCGAAGAAGACCCGCTCGAGGATGCCGCGCCGGACACCGTGCTGGGAGCGCCAGGTCTGGCGGACAGCCAGCGGGAGCGCCGCTGGCTGAAGTCGATTGCCGAGGCCGCGCACGATGCCGCGCGTGCCGAGACCAAGGTCCGGTTCCTGCTGCGGCTCCTCGGACGCCTGCGCGAACCAGTCATCGTGTTCACCGAGTACCGCGACACGCTCGCCAGGCTCGAGAAGGCGATTGCCGCCACCGGCCGCCAGATCGTCCTGCTCCACGGTGGAATGACGCCAATCGAACGCAGCGCCGTCCAGACTGCGTTCAACGAACGGCCGCTGACGCTGCTGGCGACCGATGCGGCTGCTGAAGGGCTGAACCTCCACATCCGGTGCCGGCTCGTCATTCACTACGAGCTTCCGTGGAGCGCGGCGCGGCTCGAGCAGCGGGCCGGCCGCGTGGACCGTTTCGGGCAGAACCGCCGCGCCCACGAGATCGCGCTCGTCACCGGTGACACCGCGGAGCGGCTCGTGGTTGCGCCGCTCATCTCGAAGAGCATCCGTGCACGCACCGCGGGGATTCAGCCTGCCACGCTCGTCCGGCACCTGACGGAAGCACGGGTCGCCGAGATGGTCATGAGCGGCGAGGCCAGCACAAGCGTCGAGGCGCTGCCGTTTCCGCCGAATCGCTCCCGCGTCGTGGTACGCCATCTCCGTGCGGAAGCCGAGGCGGAGGCGCGGCGGCTCGACGAGTGCCGGCGCCTGGACGGCGGCCTTGCGGAACAAGGTTCGACGGTCTCTGTCCGCCAACGGGCTGTCGCCACTCGCCTGCGCCGCGCACGGCGTCTGTCCCCCGGCTCGTTCCTCGTCTACTCGATGAGCCTCTCGTGCCGCGACGGCCGTCAGGTCTGCTCGTCACCGCTGGTAGTTTCGCTGGCAACGGACGCAGGCGGCCGAGTCCGGAGCGCCCGCGCGCTGCGTGAACTGGCAGGCAGGTTCCTGGACGCCGGCCGTATCTCCGCAGACCGCGCGGTGCAGGCGTCTGTTCGAAGCGTCCTCGACGCCTCGTCTGGCATTCACCTGCGCGTCAACCACGCGCTCAGGGACCGCGAAGCGGCCATCGCCCGGGCGCATATCTCCGCGGCCCGCCGGATCGTGCAGGCCGGCCTGTTCGATCGGCGCACGATGGACGAAGCGGCAGCCCGGGAGGCGCGCCGCGCCGTGCTGCTCGAGGAATCGACGGTTCGCCTGCAGCGCCTGTCGACTTCGCCGCTCGTTGTCGGCATCAACCTCGAGGCGATGCTGCTCGTCGCCAGGAGGGTCGGGTGATTCGCGGCATGTCCGGCTCGCTGCTCTCGCACGATGCGCTGGAGCGGCTGTCGGGTTCGTCCGGCAAACTGTCCGATGACGGCGGGTTCGAGGAAGCCCGGCGCACGCTGCGAGCATGGCACGTTCCGCTGAGGGCGGAACTCGGCCCCGCAACGAGCGCCAGGGTCACGTTCGATCGACTGGCCGTTCCGATGTGGTCGCAGTTCGGGTACCGGGTGCTGCCAGCCGGTTCCGGCGGACCTTACTTCCGGGCGGTGCTCGACGGCGGCGGCGGGACCGCGGCCGTGCTCCTGGTGACGGCCTGGGGCTGCGACCTCTCGAGCGCATGGCGCGACGCCGTCCGCCACGGCATCGCTCAGGACGCCCGGTGGTGTTTCTGCATGTCGGGTCCGGCCCTCCGGGTGGTCGACAGCCGCCGGACCTATTCCCGCCGGTTCGTCGAGTTCGACATCGAAACGGCGAGCGACAACGAGCGGACCTTCGCAGTGTTGTGGGGCCTGTTGCGGGCCGAGGCCATGCGGCCGGCCGGATCGAATCACGAGACGGTGCTCGACCGCGCGATCGAGCTGTCGGAAGCGCACCGGGCCGAAGTGCGGGGCGCGCTGCAGCACGGCGTTCGCGACGCGCTGCTCAGCCTGGTCCAGGCGTTCTCGTCAGCCGCCGCGCGGAAGCCGGGATCGGTGCCGGCCGACGGGAGTCGCCGCCGCCACACGTTCGACGAGTCGCTCGTCGTCGTTTATCGGATCCTGTTCCTTCTCTTTGCCGAGGCCCGGGGCATGGTGCCGCGGTGGCATCCGCTCTACCGGGACGCGTACACGATAGAAGCGCTCTGCGAGCCTGCGGCGCTCACGGACCGTCCGCCCGGACTCTGGGAAGCGCTCCAGGCGATCGCGCGCCTCGCGCACCGCGGCTGCCGCTTCGGGTCGCTGCGCGTGACCCCGTTCAACGGCCGACTGTTCTCGCCCTCCGAATCTCCCCTCGCCGACACGTTGGCGCTCGACGATGGAGCGGTGCGATGCGCACTCGTGGCGCTGACGACACGTCCGTCGCGGGAAGGGCGGCGGCGCATCGCGTTCGGCGATCTCGGCGTGGAGCAGCTCGGCGGGGTCTACGAGCGGCTGCTGGACTACGACATCGGGCCGGTCGACGCGAAGGGAGCGGCGCTGGTACGAACGGAGCGCCGGAAGGCGACAGGCTCCTTCTATACTCCGCGGGCGCTCACCGAGTACGTGGTCCGGCGCACGCTCGCGCCGCTGGTGCAGGACGCGTCGCCCGAGCGGATCCTCGCCCTGCGCGTCCTCGATCCGGCAATGGGCAGCGGCGCCTTCCTGGTCGCCGCGTGCCGGTATCTCGCCGCCGCGTACGAGGCCGCCCTGATTCGCGAGAGCGCGCTGCCGGGGTCCGGCATCGACGAGCACGAACGCGCCGCCATCCGGCGCACGGTGGCTCAGCGATGCCTCTACGGGGTCGATCTCAACCCGATGGCCGTGCAGCTCGCGCGGCTCTCGCTGTGGCTGGCCACCCTGGCGGCCGATCGGCCTCTGACGTTCCTCGATCATCACCTGCGCGCGGGGAACAGCCTGGTCGGTGCCACGATCGACGACATCGCCCGCCAGCCGCCCGCACGCGGTCGCCGGCGTGGTGAGACGGTGCTCCCCCTGTTTCCCGAAGAGGACGTCGATGCAGCGCTGCAGCGGGCTGTCGGCGTCCGCATGGCGATCGCGGCGGGGCCCGGCGACACGCTCGAACAGGTGCGGGCCAAGGAGCGCGCCCTGGTCGATCTGTCGCAGCCGGAGGCTCGGCTCTCACGCTGGAAGGCCGCAGCCGATCTCTGGTGCGCGACCTGGTTCAGTGCTCCGGCCGACCGCCGGACGACGGCAGGCGCGTTCGCGGGCCTCGTCGACACGCTGCTCGACAGGGCCGGGCAGCTCCCTCCGCAAATTGCCGGGCCGCTGCTGGATCGGGCCCGGCGCGCCGCGGCCGGGCACCGCTTCTTTCACTGGACGCTCGAATTCCCCGAAGCGTTCTACGACGAGGAAGGCCGCCCGCTCGACAACCCCGGATTCGACGCGATCATCGGCAACCCTCCGTGGGAGATGCTCCGGGGCGATCGCGGCCCTCACGCCGTAAGGGCGTCGAGACGAGCGGATGCCGCACAGCTGACGGACTTCGTGCGCGGCTCCGGCACGTACCGCCTTCAGGGAGACGGCCACTCGAACCTGTACCAGCTCTTCACCGAGCGATCGCTGTCGCTGCTGCGGACGGGCGGAAGGCTCGGAGTGGTCCTCCCCTCGGGGCTTGCCACCGATCGCGGCAGCGCGCGCCTTCGCCGCGTCCTCCTGGACCGCGCGACGGTCGATACCTGCCTGTCGATCGAAAACCGCGACGGGGTGTTTCCGATACATCGCGGCGTCAGGTTCCTGGTGCTTGCCGCGTCGACCGGAGGGTGTTCGGCGTCGCTCCCGTGCCGCTTCGGCATCCGGCGGATCGAGATGCTCGACACGCTCCCCGACGTCGGCTCTGATCCTGCCGCCGTGGTCGTCTCCCGCGCCCTCCTCGATCGTCTGGGCGGTCCGGACCTGGCCATCCCGGAGTTTCGAACTCCCACGGACCTGCGCATCGCGAGCGCGATCGCGTTTGCGTTCCCCTCGCTGGGCGGCAACGAGTGGGGGCTCAGGTTCGGACGCGAGTTGAACGCGACGGACGACCGGAAGCACTTCGTCCCCGCCGGCAGAGGGCTGCCGGTCGTCGAAGGCAAACTGCTGACGCCGTTCAGGACCAACGTGGCTGCCGCGCCCGCCGGCATACTGCCCCGGGTGGCGGCACGGCTGCTCGATCCCGGGACGACGTTCCGACGCGCGCGGCTGGCATATCGTGACGTCGCGGCCTCGACGAACCGCTGCACGCTCATTGCCGGTATCGTGCCCGCGGGCGTCGTCACCACACACACGCTCTTCTGCCTCAAGACTCCGGTGGACATCGAGACCCAGCGCTACCTCTGCGGTATGCTCAACAGCTTCGTCGCGAACTACCTCGTGCGCATGCGCGTGAACACACACGTCAGCGTAGCGATCATCGAGCAGCTCCCCGTCCCGAAGCCCGCGCGTTCGGACCCGCGTGCTCGCGAGATCGCGGCGCTCAGCGCGGCGCTCGCCGCACGCCGACACGCTCCGGACGCCACCGCGCGCCTCCAGGGCGCCGCTGCCGGGCTCTACGGCCTCGACCGCGCGCAGTTCGCGCACGTCCTGGAGTCCTTTCCGCTCGTCCCCGGGGAGGAGCGGCAGGAGGCGCTGCGGGCACTCTATCGCTAGGAGTTAGGAGCTAGCTCGATTTCGTCAGGGCCAGGGGAACGCGTTCGGGCCCGACTCCGCATCCGGACGATAGGCGATGGGTTCCCCTTTGCGTGCGAGCACGACCGATTTTCCCGTATCCAGAATCCGGGTCCACCCCGCACTGCTCAGCCGGTCGATCACCGGGAAGTGTGATGGCAGCCAGACGTGATCCGCACCGATCCGATCCGGATAATCCACCATGTCTGGAGACCCGCCGTAGAAGCGGAAGTGATCTGCGACCACCTCGTCGCTGTACACGGTTTCGCGCCGCCCATCCATCGACACGAGGATGCCGGCCGGCGACAGCTGCCAGAGCGCGTATTCGCCCCAATCGAACCACGTCAGCACGCGTGCGCCGGGCCTCGCCTCCCGAAGGAGCACAGCCGCGGCACGGTCTGGAATCCACCGCCCTTCGACACGGAGCAGCCGGACGTTCCCCAGTCCGATCGTCATCGCGTAGGCGCCGATTGCCAGGCCGAGTGTGGCGACGGACACCGACTTCCGCTGGAGAGTGGCGCGCGCGGTCGCCGGAACTCCGTGGAGCAGCGCGATGAGCTGCGGCGCCAGCAGAATGGCGATGGCGGATTGGAGAAACGCATCGACGCGGCCCACGCGGATCGTCGCCGCGATGAGCAGTGCAATGACCGCGAGATCTCTGACCGGAAGCGCTTTCGCAGAGCGCCCGCGCCAGAGCGCGGCGACAGCCGCCAGCGGCAGGATCGATTCGACGATCAGAACCGCCGGCGGCAGCTCGAGCAGCGGTTTCCAATCGGTGATGTCCGGGCGACCCGGACGGACGGTCTCGGCGACGAACTGCCAGAGGCCGATACCGTAAGGGTTCAGCAGCGTCGCGAGGATCGAGAGCGACAGGATGGCGCCGATCGTCGCCGCGCGGCGGGGATCTCGCGCCTGCCACATGTCGCCCGCGGCCCAGATGCTCAGGGCCCCAAGCCCCACGATCCACGCACCGTGAAGATTCGCCCAGGCGGCAAAAAGCGGAGGCAGCCCCCAGAGCCATCCGGTGCGGCCGCGGTCCGCTTGCCGCAGTATGTAAAGCATGAGGCAGAAGACCGCCACCGAGAACATCTGCGGACGCACCACCTGAGTCCGGGTGTAGGTGGTGAAGACCGCGAAGCACACGAACAGATCTCGCGCGAGTGGACGCGCGTTCTCGCGCGTGGCCACCAGCCAGAAGATCCGTCCCATGGCTGCAATCACTGCCAGCTTGAGCAGGATGAGCCCTGTCGACCCAAGCGGTGTGTAGGCCAGCCCCATGAGCAGCTCCGACAGCCACTCGTGATTCACCCACGCCCGATCCGACGTGAAGGAGTAGACGTCGGTGGAGTGAATGGCCCCTGTGGCCAGCATGTCCAGGCCGAAGCGCAGATGCCCCCAGAGATCGGGGTCGACGTAGGTCCTCGTGACTACCACGGACAGGACGCTCCAGAGGGCAACCCGGATCAGATCGATAGGGGCCATCGGCCGGACGGGCAGTGCAGTTTGGAGAAAGGATCGGTCGGCGAGCATGGTCCTGGCTGCCAAGACCCGAGACCACGTGCAATCGGGGATCCTCCCACCTTGCGCGCCCGTCATGGCCCTCGGACCGAACTGGACCTTACGAATGTGGGTGTGAGATCCCGGTTTTCGTGATGCTTGCGATATAGTCTCGTAAAGCCCTCCTCGCCCATGCCCAACTACGGGTTCGCCATCGACCTCCGCAAGTGCATCGGCTGCCACGCGTGTACGATTGCGTGCAAAGCCGAGCACCAGATACCCGTGGGCGTCAACCGATGCTGGGTGAAGACCGTCGAGAAGGGATCGTTCCCCGATACGCGGCGCTTCTTTTTTCCTGTGCTCTGCAATCAGTGCGTCGAGGCACCCTGCGTACGCATCTGTCCCACCCGCGCGCTCTTC
>DATIEW010000358.1:0-3708 GCA_035455585.1 Vicinamibacterales bacterium
AGCGCGTCCTCTCGCCTCAATCCCTCCCTCGGTGTCCACTGTGTTAAGCGCTTGATCACGGCAGGCTCCTTTCGCGACCGGAGCTATGTCCTTGACTGCCAAAGTGAACGACGGACACGATGAGTGCGTAGCGATTCGTCGGCTCGCGACTTGACGGGCAGCGCCGACAGAGAACTGGACGGTCTGATCCGCTGAACACCGGCGCGGCGTCGAGACGAGCGGATCGAGCGGGTCGCACTCAGGAGTACGCTGCCTGCAACGGCTAGCTTCAAAGGGAGGACGTGATGTACGCACGTCTCGTGCGATTCGAAGGCGGCGATCCGAGTGTGGTCGACGAGCAGGTCGTTGACATGAAGAAGCAGATGGACGCCGCACGCTCCGGGGACGTACCCGCCGACGCGCCGGAGCAGGTGACGACCCTGATGGACACCGTGACCCGGTTCATGGAGCTGGTGGACCGCAAGAGCGGTAATTCGGTCGGCATCGCGTTCTGCGAGACCGAGGAGGACGTGCGGCGCGCGGACGCAGCGCTCGACTCGATGTCTCCACCGCAGGACGTGGGCAAGCGTGTTGCGGTTGACATCTACGAGGTTGTCCTGGACGAGAACTTCGCTTAGCCCGGAACGGTTCCCAGCGCGAGCCAGGCGCGTGCCGGCAGCGTGAACGGGCCCTCGGGCAGGGAGGCGCGCACGGTGTCGCGCAGGGTCGCCTTGCCGGCATCGTCGAGCGAGGCGTAGAAGGCGCCGGTGGCGGGACCGGCGCCGCCGGTGAACGGCTCCCAGTAGTCGTCGAAGTCGGCGTAGTCGACGCTCGTCTCGAGCGTGCCGCCGGTGACGCCCTGCAGGCCGGCGCGGCCGAACCGCTCGACGAGGTCGCCCTCGCGCACGCCGGCGCGCGGCTCGTCGTCGGGGATGCTCGGGTCGATCTCACGCGCGGCGCCCCAGAAATGCGAGAGCATCTGCACCCCGCCGCCGGCGAGGTCCCACATCGCGGCTGCGACGGTGCCGCCGGGCTTCGTCACGCGCGCCATCTCCCCGATGCCCTGGTCGGCGTCGCTCATCCAGGCGACGACCAGCGAGCACATCGCCGCGTCGAAGGTGCCGTCGTCCCAGGGCAGCGACTCGGCGACGCCCTCGCGCACGTCCGCGCCCGGGATGCGTGCCTGGCAGGCAGCGGCGAACTGGGGGGCGGGGTCGATCGCGGCGACGTTGTCCTCGCCGACGCGCCCGGCGAGCTCGACGGCGAGCGCACCCGAACCGCAGCCGACGTCGAGGACCCGCATACCGGCACGCACGCCGGCGGCATCGGCGAACTTCGGCGCCAGCCCGGTGGCATAGCGGCCCATGAAGCGGTCGTAGTTCTCGACTGCGGCGGTGAACTCAACCATGGCGCCACTCAACCCGACGGCGGCCGTGTGCGTCAACCGTCGCGGTCACTGCAGCACGGGCGCGCAGGGGCCGTGACAAAGGCGCCGCGGTCGGCCTCGCGGCGAGACGCCGGCGCGGCCACGGCCTCCAACGAACCAGGAGGGCCCCATGACCGACGTCGCTGCGCCTAACGAACGCGACCCCGAGGTCCGCGAGGCGTTCCTCAGCCTCGCCTGCGCGATCCTCTGCCTCAGAAGGCTCGAGTCATTTTGAAAGACCTTCTTAGACGCGGCGCATCAGCGAGGCCCGCTGTGCCAACCTGGTCGATGGTCGTCAGTTCACCTCCCTTCACGAAGCTGGGGTTGGTTGGGGTGTAGGTTGAGAGCCACTCAGGACGAAGGACTGCGCGATGCCCTACGCGACGAATCCGCTGGATGGCGTCCGCACGTACTTCGAGGACTCGGGAGGCGCGGGCTCGCCAGTCCTCTTTTACAGCGGCTTCGCGGATCCGCTGGAGGTTGCGAAGTCGTCCGGCCTCGCCCGAGCATTGAGCGGCGAGTTCCGGCTGATCTTCGCCGATCACCGCGGTCAGGGCGGAAGCGACAAGCCACACGAGCTGAGTGCCTACTTGTTGGGCACCCGTGTAGGGGACGCCGGCGCGGTTCTCGACGCGTTGGGCATCGAGCGCGCGCACTTTCTCGGCTCCTCGTGGGGAGCCCGGCTCGGCTTCGCGCTCGGAGAGCGTGCGCCGGAGCGAGTGCGCTCGCTCGTCCTCTGCGGCAACCAGCCGTACGCGTGGAACCTTGAGTCGCCGACCGCACGGGCAGTGGCGGCTGCCATTGCCGCCTCGCGGCAAGAAGGAACGAAGGGCTTCGTGGAGACCTTCGAGACGGCTCTTGCTTACCGCTTCCCGGAGCCCGAGCGGACGTGGACGCTGGAGAGAAACGAGCCGGCTGCGCTCGAGGCGGCGTGCCGATCCGCTCTCGTCGAAGGGCCCGTCTCGCAGGACCTGAGCAGTGGCGGGTGCCGTGTCTCATCTGCGCCGGTGAAGCGGACGAGATGCACGACGATGCCAAGCGGGCAGCCGAAGAGATCCCCGGCGCCAGGTTCGTCTCGCTTGCAGGCCACTCGCACATCTCCGCCTTCTACGAGGCAGACGACCTGCTGCTGCCGCACATTGTCGAGGTTCTCCGCTCAGTGTCGGCGAAGCAGTAGAAGTCGCTCCGGTTTCTGGTACGCCGACGAGCCGGACGACCGCGCGTCAAATTCGCGACGCCTGAGAAAAGGGGCCAACCTGAACGCGTGGCCGCAGTGGTTTCCGCGATCACAGTCGATCGAGGAGGTGCTGGCGATAAACGCTCCATCCCCTGTACGCCGAACCCCCTGGTCAGAAGGCGGGTTCGTGACTCGGTGCCGCGGCGAGAACGCAGTCTGTTCCGCCGCGTCCGATCGATAGGGCCGACGGGGTTAGCGTTCCAGGGCATGGTCAGCGCGGACACGCGTGCGCGGTCTCGCCCGCTCCGTTTGGCCGAGCTCCTCGCGTCGGTCTCGCTTGCCACGGACCTCGGGACCGGTCAGCCACCCGGCCACGCGCTGCGCGCCTGCACGATCGCCGTTACCCTCGCCGAAGCGCTGGGATGCGGTCAGGACGAGGTCCGCACGGTCCATCAGTTCGCGCTCCTGCGCTTCTTGGGCTGCACGTCTGACGCGGCGGAGACCGCTGCGATGGTCGGTGGGGACGAGCGGGCGCTCAACGCCGCGATGGCTCCGGTTCTGATGGGTTCGGGCCGGCAGATGATGGGACGGTTCGTGCGTAGCGTCGCCCCCGGTCAGCCGCCGCTGCGACGTTTACGCCTCGTGACGGGCGCGCTCGCCGATCCGAAGGGCACGGAACGCTCGCTCTCGACGCACTGTGAGGTGGCGGTCATGCTGGCCGGACGCGCGGGCCTGGAGCAGCCGGTCGTCGATGCGCTCGCGCACGCGTACGAGCGTTGGGACGGAAAGGGCTATCCCGCGCGGCTGGCAGGGGACGCGATCCCCCTCGCGGTCCGCGTCGCCGTGGTGGCGAGAGACGCCGACCTGGCGGTCATGCTCGGCGACGACCCGGGCGAGTGGCTGCGCGCGCGCAGCGGGCGGGCGTACGACCCTGCCGTGGTCGAGGCCTTCGAGCGGGTGCGAGCGGACGTTCTCTCGGAGCTCGAGGGCGCCGACGAGTGGGAGACCGCGCTGGCGAGCGAGCCTCGTCCGGTCGCCGTCGTCGAGCCGGCCGCCCTCGACGCCCTCCTGACCGCGTTCGCGGACTTCGCCGATCTCAAGTCGCCCTGGATCCGCGGCCATTCCC
>DATIEW010000359.1:0-10870 GCA_035455585.1 Vicinamibacterales bacterium
TACAAGCTCGGCGTCAATTACATGATCTACGGCCTGACGCACTGAGCGCAGACCGTCCCGGCGGATGCACTTCGTGGCGCATCGCTTTCACCACTCGACATGATGGGCGAACCGATCGAGGAGCCGCGTGCCGGGCAGCCACGCCGCTTCCTGCACGTGCTCAACGGCGATGAGACCCGGTCGAAGCTCGAACAATCGGCCGTGCCCGGCACGCTCACCGTGTGGGCCGACGTGCTCCATGAGGGACCCTGCCTCCTCGTGCCGGCAGACGAATGGCGGCGCATGCGCAGCAGCTTCCTGGCGTCCCGGGGCTATCTTCCCGAACCGCAGATCCTCCAGCAGTACAGGGAATGGGACGAGAAGCTCGCCGCCTTCCCCGATTACGACGAAGTGATCTTCTGGCTCGAGCACGACCTGTTCGATCAGCTGCTGCTCATCCGTCACCTTCACTGGCTGGCGTCCGAATCCGGCAGGTCCGGCCCCACCTTCGCCATGATCTGCATCGGCGCGTTTCCCGGAGTGCCTGACTTCACAGGCCTGGGCCAGCTGACCCCCGGCCAGCTGGCATCGTTGCTCGACGCGCGGCACACGATCAGCGACGCGGAGATGGAGCTGGGGGTGTGTGCCTGGGAGCGTTTCTGCGCCCCCGACCCCTCCGGTCTCGCGGCGCTGCTCTCGGACGACACGAGCGCGCTTCCCTTCCTGGCTGATGCTCTCAGAAGGTTCCTGGCGGACTATCCGGCGGTCGGCACGGGGCTGTCTCGAAGCGAGCGGCAGATCCTCGAGGCGGTCGCCTCGGGCGCTTCCACGCCGGCCGGCGCGTTCCACGCGGCGCAGGGAATGGAAGAACGCGTCTTCATGGGCGACGCGTCGTACTGGAGCATCGCGCGCGGCCTGGCATCCGGGCGGGCGCCGCTCCTCGAGATCGATGCGGCAAGGTCCGCGGGCCGGCTGCCCGACGGCCGGATGTACGTGACGCCAGCGGGATTTGGCGTGCTCACCGGCCGCGCCGATCACGTTGTGCTCAACGGCATCGATCGCTGGATGGGCGGCGTGCACCTGACGGACGGGCGCTGGCGGTGGAACGGCGGCACGGTCGGACGGCAGGCGTGAGTCCGTCACGTCACCTTGCAGCCGCGCTGATCTTCAGCGCCTTTGCGCTCGTCTGGAGCTGGCCCCTTGCCCGCCACCTGGCGACGCACCTGGCCGGGGAGGCTCCGGGCGACAACGTCCAGTTCGTATGGAATCTCTGGTGGATGCGCCAGGCGCTCGATTCCTCCGACGTCCGCTTCTTCGATACCGATCGGTTGTTCGCGCCATTCGGCATCGACCTCACGCTTCATACGCACTCGGCGCTGCCGTCGTTCGTAGGGGCGACGGTTCTTCGGGCGCTGCCGGAGGTCCCGGCGCTGAACCTCACGCTGCTCGCGTCGCTCGCCCTGAACGGCTTCGCGGCGTATCTCCTGGCCCTCGATCGGTCGAAGCACCGGGGCGCGTCGATTGTCGCAGGCCTCGTCTTTTCAGGTTCTCCCTACATCGCCGCGCATCTGCTGGGCCATTTCAACCTGGTCGCCGCCTGGGGCCTGCCGCTCTTCGCGCTTTTCTTTCTCCGGTCATTCGACCCGCGCGCGACGGTGAGACGCCGCGCCGCGGTTGCGGCGGGCCTGTGCCTCGTCGCTACGGCGTACACGGACTACTACTATCTTGTCTACTCTGCAGCATTCGGCGCCGGGACCGTGCTCTGGCGTCTGCGGCCCGCGACCGTCGCCTTTCGGCCGCGACGGCTGTCGAGGCGGGCGCGGCTGACGATCGCGGCGCTGCTCGCGTTGGTCGCGGCGGTCGTCATCATGATCCTCGTCACGGGCGGCTTCGTCGCGGAGCTTGGCGCGGTCCGAATCTCGATGATGCGCATCACGAATCCCCTTACCGCCGCGTGGCTCGTGGCGGGGTCGGCAGTCTACCTCCGCGTCCGGCCGCATCTGCGGTTCGAGCGGCCAGCTCCCGGGGCGGTCGGACAGCATGTCCGCCCGCTCGCTCCGACCGTGGTGGTTGCGTTGGCAGGCCTGCTGCCGCTGATTGCGCGCGGTATTGCGCTGCAGGTTCGCGGAGACTACGTGACCCAGCGTACCTCGTGGGCCAGCAGCCCCGGCGGAGTGGACCTGGCCACGTTCGTTCTGGGAAACCCGTTTCACCCATGGTGGGGAGTGTGGGCTCGCCGGGCCTACGACTGGCTCGACATCAACCGCGTCGAGGAGATCGCCTGGTTTGGCATCGTGCCTGCGGGAGTCGTGATCTGGGCCGCGTGGCGCGCGCCGCACGAGCCCGAGATTCGACGCTGGCTGATCGTGGCCGGAGCGTTCCTCCTGTGGGCGCTCGGTCCCTGGCTGTCGATCGCCGGCAGCAACGCGGGCCTGCCGCTGCCGCAGGGGATCATGCTGTGGGTACCGATCCTGTCGAATGCTCGCATGCCGGGCCGTGCCATCGTGATGGTGTACCTCGCGGTTGCGGTGCTCGTTGCGATCGTGCTCGCCCGTATGCCCGCACGCGCCCGCCGCGTCGCACTGCCGCTCGCGGGTCTGCTCGTACTGGCCGATTTCCTGGCTGCGCCATTCCCCGTGACCCCCCTCGAGCGTGCGTCAATGTACGACCGGCTGCGGAGCGCCCCTGGACCGGGCAGCGTTCTGGAGTTGCCCATCGGCGTTCGCGACGGCTTCGGCGCGCTCGGCGCCTTCGACGATCGGACGCTATGGCACCAGACGATTCACGAACGCCCGATGATCGGGGGATTCGCTGCGCGGGTCCCCCCGTCGATCGGTGAGCGCTATCAACACATGCCCATCATCCGATCGCTGCTGCGGCTCTCGGCAGGACAGAGGGCCGTCGACGAAGACCTGAAGGCCACACGCGGCGAGGCTGCCCGGGCGCTGCAGCAGGCCGGCGTCCGCTTCGTCGTCCTCAACCACAGGACCGCGCCCCAGGAGCTGGCGCGGTACGCTGCGCGGCTGCCCCTTCAGGTCATCGAGGCGGACGAGGTGCGCACGCTTTACACTGTCGAGCCGCCACCCCCACGGTGACCGTCGTGTTTCGCCGCTCGCGGACCGCAGGTCGCGGTCCGGGGGCTTGGTTTCGGTCGTAACGTAACGGGACCGCTGTGACAGGTATCGCCGGGCGGGCGCTGGCCGCTCCTGATACCATCGGGGGTCCTGACGTTTGCATGCCTACAACTCGTGGCAGCAAACGCCGAAAATACTGGCTATGCAGCTCAGGCCGCCATCGCGAGTGAGGAAGATGATCCGGGTTCGCTTCGTGACGGCGGCCCTGGTGTTCGGCTTCGTCACATGCCCATTTGCGGGACTGAGCGCTCAGGGTGTCGGGGCGCAGGGGAACCCGGACCCTCCGCCGCGGTTTGCGACCGAGGTCGTCGTCACGCCCGAGCGGGGCGAGACGCCGCGGCACCTCGTCCCTGCCGCCACCGCGGTGCTGGACCGTCCGGCGCTCGAGTCCCTTCCTGTGATTCAGCTGAGCGAGGCGCTCAGCTTCCTGCCCGGCGTCTACATCACGGACGAGCACCCGTTTTCTGCCCGGCCGCTCGTGACGGCGCGCGGTTTCTTCGGTGGAGGCGAAGCCGAGTACGTCCTCGTCCTGGTCGACGGCGTTCCCATCGCGGATCCGGAATCGGGTCTCATCGACTGGTCGCGTGTGGACGTCACTTCCATCCGACGCATCGAGGAATCGCGAGGGCCCGGAGGATCGCTGTACGGCGATTCCGCCATAGGCGGTGTCATCCAGGTGTTCACGGACGGGAGTCCGCCCGGGGCCCGTCTGACTGCCAGCGCAGGAACGCTCGGGACTTTCACGGGAGACGCATCCTACGCCAGGCGGTGGTCCCGAGGCACCGTCACCGCGATGGGTGCGGGGTCGCGAAGCGACGGTCCCTCCGCGCACTCCTCGCTCTGGCGGCTGCTCGGCGGCACGAGCCTCGATGGGACGATCGGTTCGAATGCCTGGCGGTTTTCGCTCAGCGGCACCGGCCGGCAGCACGACGATCCAGGACCGCGTACTGACGCGCAGCTTGCCGGAGATCGGTTCGGCTCCGATCCGCTGTTCGCTCTCGACGGCGCCGAGAGACGCGACCTGGCTGTCGCGTTTACGCTGGGTGCGACTGGCGGCCGCTGGCAGCATCGGGGCCGGCTGCATGGCGGCCTGCGCGGCGAGGATCAGATTCGAACGATTCTCCTGGCGCCGGGCTTTGGCGATCGCCAGGCGCGCGATCTCTCGACCTCTGATGTCGGGGGCACCTTCGAAACGGCGAGCGCCGCCGAACTGTGGAGCCGCCCCGCCATCTTCCGCAGCGGCCTGGACGTCGTGCGCGAGCGAGTCGACACGGAGTACCGCCACGTGGACGACGAGGGGATGCCGCTTCAGAGCCAGCCCGAGGGTGAAGCGTCGGGGCACCGCTGGGGCACCGGCGCGTTCGCCTCCGGCGCGTGGGATATCACGCGCCGGCTGCGCCTCTCGGGCGGAGTTCGATGGGATTACATTGCCGACTCGTTCCTCGACGGGTCCGATGCGACTGAGGCGCACCAGGCATGGTCGCCGCGCGCAGGCCTGACGCTGCAGCTCGACCGCGGCGTTACGCTCTTCGGCCAGGCTTCGAAGGCCTTCAAGGCTCCGACGCCCGAGCAGCTCTTCGACCCGCGTCCGTACCCGGACTTCGCCGGCGGCACGTTCACCATTTCGAACCGGACCCTCGAGCCGCAGAGGGCGACCAATCTCGAGGCGGGCGCCTGGGGCGGGTCTCAGGTCCGCTGGAGCGCCCTCGCGTACTGGATGGATGTCGACAACGAGATCGACTTCGACATCGCGACGTTCTCGTATGCCAACATCGGTCGCAGCAAGCACCGTGGTCTCGAGCTCGAAGCCGCGCGGACGTCGGGGTCGATCCGGCCGTCGGCCAGCTACGCGCTCATGCGGGTCACGGATCCGGGCGGCTCGACCCAGCTCAAGAACGTGCCGCGCCACGTGCTGACGGCGGCTGTTGCCATCGCTTTCGGCTGGGGCGTGGAGTCGCACCTCAGATACCGCCGCACGTGGGGGGCGTTTCTCGACGACGGAAACGAGTATCCGATCGACGGCGCGTCGACGCTCGATCTGCGTGTGCGCCGCCGGTTCGGCCGGGCCGCGGTCTTCTTCGACGCGCTGAACCTCGCCGATGACGAGTATCAGCGCTATGGCTTCACGCTTGCCGATTTCGGGGGCAATATCGTCGCGTACTCGTACCCTGGCGCACCCCGCGCGGTGCGTGTGGGCGTCATCAGCTCGTTCTGACCCGGGAGGCTGAACTCTGTCGTGCGCATCCTGAGTGCCGGCATGGCGGCGGTCTTCGCGTTGGGCGTGATCGTCCAGTACAACGATCCTGATCCGCTCCGCTGGATGCTCGTGTACGGAGCCGCGTGCGCGCTCTCCTGCTGGGCGGCAGTCCAACGTTCGGTTCCCATCCTGGCAGCCTCCGCTCTCGGACTCGTCGCGCTCGTGTGGGGACTGTCACTGGAAGCTGGAGTGTACGGCCGCGTCATGCCGGCTGAGCTTGTCGAGGCCTGGGAAATGAAAGACGAGCGGGTTGAAACGGCCCGTGAAGCCGGCGGCCTGCTGATCGTTGGGGCCTGGGCCTTCTTCCTGGCGGGACGATCCTGGTACCTCCGCAGCGGCTCGGCGAGAACAGACCAGTCTCGACCCTGATCGTCTGATCGCCGGGCCCGTGTGGCGCGTCTCTTGTGTCGGCGGAAATCACGGTGTCCACCTGATATCTGTTTAGCGGGTGTGCGCCGGAGCATGTCGGGCCGTCGGCGCGATGCGGCCAGCGCGCAACGTCAATTCGAAAAATGCGCTGCAGGCGTGCCAAGCCGCGGAGGCGCTGATTCGCCACGGACACACGAACCACCCGGACGCCCAACTGATTGGGCGCCGGCGCTCGGATCACCCCGGAGCGGACTCCGTGAGCACAGCGCCGAAAGCGCTTTTTCCGCGCGTAGAGCGGGGCCCATGCGACCGCTAAACAGATACTGCATCTGCAATCCGGATCGGGGCCCTCAGCGGCTCCCCGGAGGTTCGTGCGCGCGTGACGCCCTCCCGCTGTAGAATGGCGTGCTGGTCCACCGGTGTTTTGCGCTCGGCGGCTGCCTGCCGCCGAGTGATCGCGCCGGGCTGAATCGCGGAGCCGGCCCAACACCGCTCACGCTTCGAGGAGGGACGATATGCGTCTTGTGAGAAGGTACTCTGCCGGAGTCGTAGCCGTTGCCCTGCTCGGGGCGTTTCCCGCCGCGCAGGCTCAGGATCCCGATCGCAAAGTCGAGGGCGGCGGCGTTCTGGTGAAGGGATGGAAGGGGAAGGCCGACGCGGCGAACAGACAGAAGCTGACGATCAACGACTCCAGGTTCGCTCCCGAGGGCTCCGGCTTCCGGCTCACGACCGGTCCGGCGGGGATCTACTGGAACGAGGAGCACGCCGCCAAGGGCGACTACACCGTGAAGGCGACGTTCACGGAGCCGAAGCAGACCTACAGCCATCCACACCCGTTCGGCGTGTTTATCGGGGGCAGCGACCTCGAGAGCGACACGCCCAGCATGCTCTACTGCGTGGCCTATCGCGACGGCACGTTCCTGGTGCGCCAGTTTGCGGGCGGGAAGGTCAACACGGTGTCGAGGAAGGGCGCGCACGAGGCGGTCGCCAAAGCGGCCGGCCCGGAGGCAGAGGTCAGGCAGGAAGTCGGGTGGGTCGTCAAGGGCGGACGCGCGGAGTGCGTCATCAACGGCGCCGTAGTCTGGGGAGCGAACGCCTCGGAGATTCCCGGCTTCTCCAGCGACGGGCAGACCGGCATCCGGGTGAGCCACAACTCCGACGCGCTGATTTCGGGTTTCACGCTGAGCAGGTAGCGACGGATTGAGGCCGGCGTCGGCACGCTGCCGATCGTCCGGCCACCCCTCCCATCATTCCGCGCGCAGGGCGTCGACGGGATTCACGCGGCTGGCGCGCCGCGCTGGCACGTAGCAGGCGAGCGCAGTGCAGGCCAGCAGCAGGCCTGCAACGGCGGCGAAGACGGCTGGATCGGCCGCGGACACGCCGAACAGGAAGTCCGAGAGGAAGCGCGTCAGCGCGTACGCGCCCACCAGGCCCACGACCACTCCCACGGCGCCCGTGCGAAGGCCCTGGCCGACGACGAGCCGCAGGACCTGCGCCCGGGTAGCGCCGAGCGCCATGCGCACGCCGATCTCGCGCCTGCGAAGCGCCACCGAGAAGGCCGAGATGCCGTAGATGCCGACGAGCGCGAGCAGCAGCGCCGTGATGGAATTCTCCGTCAGCGCCTTCGCGATGTTCCACTCCGGAGCCAGGAACTCCTGTACGACGGCAGCCAGCGTTCGAACTTCGGTCACCGGAAGCTCCGGGTCCACGCTGCGCACGGCTTCCCGCAGTGCCGCCGCCTGCGGGACCGGTGCGGCAGGCGTGCGGACGAGCACGCGCAGGTATCTCGTGGGCTCCTGGAGCTGGGACACGTACACGTGCCTGTCCGGGGCGTCCTTCAGCGTCCGGTGGCGGCTGTCGGCGGCCACGCCGACAATCGTGTACGATCGCTGCCCGCCGTCCGGGCTGCGCACCACGAGGGTTCGATCCAGCACGCCACCACCGGCTAAAGACTGCGCCAGCCCCTCGCTGACCACAGCGACGCGGGCCGCGCGCTCGTCGTCGCGCTCCGTGAACGTCCGCCCGCGCAGCAGCGGAATACCCATTGCGGAGAAGTACTCCGCGCTAACCGTAAGCTCGGTCGCCTCCAACCCCTCGCCCGCCGCCACGGGCGTCCCGGCGTCGTACGCCTCGACAATGGGGAATTCGTGGTTGAGGGGGAGGTAGTCCACGATGGCAGCCGCGCTGACGCCGGGAAGCGCGGCGGCCCGCGCAACAACCTCGCGATGGAAGGCCATGACCTCTGCGGCGCCGGGATAGCGATTGGCGCGCAGAACGAGCTTCGCCGTCAGAACGCCGCGCGGCTCGAATCCGAGCGGCACACGCCGCAGTTCCCGGACGCTGCCCATCATCAGCGCGGCGGCGACGAGCAGAACGGCGCTGGTTGCGATCTGAGCAACGACGAGCAGCCGGTGCGATCGGCGGTGACGCGGTCCCGAACCCGTCTGGTGTCCGTCCCTGAGCATCGAATTCGGATCGGGACGCGTGCCGCGAAGCGCCGGCAGGATGCCGAACAGCGCGATGGAAGCAACGGTTACCGCGAACGTGAATGCCAGCGCGTCGCGGTCGACGGCGAGTGCGCCTACACGGTAGAGATCGGGCGGCACGGCCCCGGCAATTCGTGACAGGCTCCACGCCGCAAGCAGCGCGCCAGCCACGCCGCCGGACAGCGCAAGCAGCACGCTCTCGGTGAGGAGCTGCCGGATCAGCCGCCAGCGGCCCGCCCCGAGCGCCGCGCGGAGCGCCATCTCGTGCGTTCGAACCACGCTCCGCGCCAGCATCAGGTTCGCCACGTTCGCGCAGACGACCAGGAACACGAGGAACGCCGAAGCTCCCAGCGCGGCGCTCATGGGCCCCAGAATCTCCGACGCGAAGTTGAGCGCGTCGCGCAGCGGTACTGCCAGGAAGGTG
This sequence comes from Vicinamibacterales bacterium, assembly GCA_035455585.1. GTDB lineage: Bacteria > Acidobacteriota > Vicinamibacteria > Vicinamibacterales > 2-12-FULL-66-21 > DATIEW01. The sequence continues at coordinate 8,650 of DATIEW010000359.1, forward strand.
ATGTCCGCGCTCTCGGCATGGCGTTCCGCCAGCCGTGCGGCAATGGCCCGGAGCTCGGCCGCGGCCTGGGATCGCTCCACACCGGGCTTCAACCGTCCGACCACCTGCAGGTGGCGCAGCGACCTCCCGTCGGCAGACGGGTCGAGCACCCGCGGCGCCCACAGCTGGGTGATCGGAAGCGGGAACACGAACTCCGCCGGCATCACTCCGATGATCGTATGGGGATGGTTGTTGAGGTGAAGTACGCGGCCCACCACGTCCGGGTCGGCGTCGAAACGCGTCCTCCAGAACGCCTCGCCGATCACGACCTCTCGCGCCGCGCCCGGCGCGTCGGCGCCCGGCCCGAACCCGCGTCCGAGCATCGGTTCCACGCCGAGCAGGGCGAACGCGTTGGCCGTGATCCGCCCTGCGAAGACGCGCTCCGGTCCTGCAGGACCGGTCAGGTCCTCTTCCGTGTAATTGAAAGCAGCCAGGTCCGTGAACAGCGTCGCCTCGCGGCGCAGATCGAGGAGGTCGTGGACCGAGAGGCGTCCCTGCAGAATCCGGAGCCTGGTGTCAGCACTCCAGACGTGCACGAGCCGGTCGGGCTCGTGGAAGGGCAGCGGCCGCAGCAGGAACGCGTTGATGAACGTGAAGATCGCCACCGTGCCGCCGATGCCGAGCGCCAGCGTGGCGACGGCGACCAGGGCCCACCCGCGGTCGTGCCAGAGCAGCCGCGCGCCGTAGGCCAGATCCTGCAGCCAGGTCTCGAGCCGCAGGAAGCTCCAGGCCTCCCGGCTCTGTTCCCTGAGGACTGCCGGGTTTCCGAAGGCGAGCCGGGCCGCGCGATACGCCTCGCGCTCGGGCATCCCCGCGGCGATGTTGTCCTGCGCCTGCATCTCGATGTGCTGGCGCATCTCCTCCTGGAGCTCGCGATCGAGCAGGCTGCGCCGGCCGAGCCGCATCAGTCTCCGCCAGGTTTCCGCCACCTTCGACATGACGTCCTCATGCAGGGTTCATGACGCGCGCGATCCCGGCGATGAGACGGTCGAAGCCGGCGACCTCGGCGTCGAGCTGCTTCCGTCCGGCCGGCGTGATGCGGTAGTAGCGCGCGCGCCGGTTGTTCTCGGTCACCGCCCATTCGGCGGTCAGCCAGCCCTTGAGCTGCAGCCGCTGCAGCGCGGGATAGAGCGATCCTTCCTCGATCTGCAGGATCTCGCCCGACGTCTGCCGGATGTGCTGCGCGATGCCGTAGCCGTGCATCTCGCGCCGGCGGAGCGTCTGCAGGATCAGCATGTCGAGCGTGCCCGGGAGCAGCTCGGCACGCGACGGCGGCGTTTTCCCCATGTGGTCTCCCCTAGAATGGCTTCCCTAGTATGTCTATGCAAACACTGTGCACACAGATTCGGGCGCCGTCGAGCGGGACCTGGCCGGCACGGGTGCCGGTTTCCCGCCAGCTCGACAGGGGACCAGGAGGTCAGGAGAGAACTCCTGATCTGCTGTATGGATCTCCTGATCTCCTTTCGTCCTGCCGCCCCGCCTGGAGAATCGTGCAAGTGCTGCAACATCACGCTTTCCCGTGATTTCCTCACGCCGCCGTCACGACCTGTCAGGGCCTGCCCGCGCATAGTTGCCTCCGTCCCTCACGGAGGTGCGACGTGCGTCGGGTACAGGCCTTTACGCTTGCGGCTCTCGCCTTCGCCGGATCGGGCGCCGGTGAGGCCGGTGGTCTCGCTCCTCGCTCCTCCTTCAGCGCCCGCTCCGGCGAGATCGTCGTGCCGGCCTTTGTCAATGGCTCAGGACCCTTCCTGTTCCTGCTCGACACCGGGGCGAGCCACTCGGCAGTTTCCGAGGAGCTGGCCGGGGCGGTCGGCGCGCCGGCCGTGGCCAGAACGAAAGTCATGTCGACGATCGGTCACGATCTTCGTCCCGTCGTCCGCCTCGACCGGCTGAACGTCGGGCCCGTGACGGCGTCAGGCGTGCTCGCGTCGGTCGTCCGGCGCGACGACATCGACCCGCAGGGGAGGATTCAGGGGCTCATCGGCCAGGACGTGCTGGCCTCGCGTCGATATACGCTCGACTACAGGCAGCGGCAGGTCGAATGGCTCACGGACGCCGGGCAGGCCATGGGCGGCGTCAAGCTCAGGCTCCACATCGATGATGGCCGCTCCCTGGTCGAGCTGCCACAGGATGGATCGATTGTGCGTCTCGTGCCCGACAGCGCCGCCGATGGCCTCGTGCT
>DATIEW010000360.1:0-3046 GCA_035455585.1 Vicinamibacterales bacterium
GGAACCCTGATCTCGGTCCACGTCTCGTCCCAGGCGCCCATCAGAGCGGCCACGACCACGACCGTGTCCTGACAGACGTCGCACGCTGCGACGTGCGCGCGAAGGTCCTCGTCGCACCGGTCGGGCCACCGGCCCGACGCCAGCGCGTCGCGCACGTCCTGCTCGCGACCGCACTCCACGAGTGTCGTCATCGATCCCTCGCCGATCCCCGGAGCAGCGCGGCCAGCCGGCGCCGCGCCCTGAAGAGCAGCAGCTTGACCGACGCCGTCTTGACGCCGAGGATCTCCGCGATCTCCACGTGCGCCTGTCCCTGGGCGTACGCCAGCCAGAGCAGCGCGCGGTCGCGGGGCCGCAGCCTGGCCATCGCACGCTGAAGATCGGTGCGCGCTGCCGATCGTGTGGCCACGTCCGTACCAGGAGCCGCGAGCGAGTGCTCCTCGCCCTGCGTCAGCGAGAGCGTCGCCCGGTGGAGCGCGCGGCGCCGGTTGTCGCGAACCAGGTTCGTGGCGATCCGGAACAGATACGCACGGCGGTGCGCCTCGCTGTCCCACCGCCCGCGACTCCTGAGCAGGCGGTAGTACGACTCCTGGAGCAGGTCGTCGGCCGCCTGCGCGCTGCCCGCCAGCCTCGACAGGTACGCCCAGAGGGGACGCGCCGTCCGATCGTAGAAGGCGCGGAACGTCTCCTCGTCCATGTCGAAGGCCACGTCCGCCTCGCCGGCCGCAGCGTCCAGCCGCTCGACATCCGACAGCGTCACATCACGCAATGTCACTGTCGTACCTACGCTCCGGATGGACCGGAGTGCTCGCGCGGCGTCACCGGGTCGAACAGGCCAAGCCGCCGGGAGAGGAGGAGAGAGGCTCCGGCAGAGACCACGAATCCGGCACCCACGGCCAGCGCGAGCACTCCAACTGCAAAGAACACCTCGGCGGCCTCTTCGATCACACGGTTGCTGACGAACAGCAGGCCGAGCGCGCCGGCGGCGAGGACGATTCCAGCCTGGATGGCCCAGAGAATCCGCGACAACGGCGCGCCAGGGGGTCGGACCGGCGCCGGCGCCTCCTGCGGAACCGGCACGTGCCCGAAGCCGCGCCGCCCCGCGTCGGTCTGGAGGTAGGCGAGCAGATCTTCGTTCGACGTGAGCCTATCGAACAGCTTCTTCTGGAACTCCGCCTGCACGTTCAGCATCCGGTTCCAGCGCCGCCACTCGACGAGCGATCTGATCACCCAGACGAGCGCCCCGGTGACGACCAGGAACACCATGAACATCGAGAATCCCTCGATGGTGTTCCGCCACATGCCGATGGCTTCGCTCCGCGGATCGCTAGGCATCGGCGGGCTCCACAGCTGGAGCACCACGTTCTCCAGGAAGTAGCCGGGGTTGTTGACGACCTCCGGGTGGGACTGAAGGAACGCGGCCAGCGCGGGGTAGGGACTCAGATAGGCCTCGTTCCGCAGCAGCGAGGGGTCGAGCCGCAGAACCCGGCCGGTGGACGGCGGCAGCCGCTTGAGGATCTCTTCGAGCTGCTGCCGTGTTTCCCGTGCATCCTGCGCGACGACGATCGGCGCCTGGCCCTGCGCGGGGGCAGCGCTCTCGACCGGCTGGCGGGTGGGGGGCTGCCGCGCGCCAGCGGCCGGGGGCTGGACCAGCGTGCCCGCCATCACGAGCGAGGCAACCAGGGCGGTCCGGATGCGGTCCTGCGTCATTCGTGGGGCTCCTTCAGCCGTCGGTCCTGTCACATACCAATACGTGCGGAGCGAAGGGGAGGTTAACAACGCCCAACTTCCAACGCGCAACCCTCCGGGAGTTGGGGATTGGGAGTTGGGAGTTGGGAGTTGGGAGTTGGAGATTGGGAGTTCGGCTCAATCGAAGAGAGGCTTCAGCTCCTCCCCGATCCGGCGAAGCCCCTCGCGGAGGAACGGTTCACGGCCGCCGAGCCAGATGCGCAGGTATCCCTCCAGTCCCACGTGCGACCCGGGGACGACGAGCGTGCTCTGGTTCTGGCGCACGCGTTCCGCGACGCGGATGCTCGGCTCATCGGCCGCGTAGCGCACGAGCCCTATGGCGCCGGCCCGCGGCTCGCGCCAGGCGAGGCGGCCGCCGAACCCTCCGATCCACTCGCGCGCGACAGGCAGGTTCTGCCGGAGGATCTCGCGCGTACGGGCGTAGCACTGTTCGCGGTTGTGCCGCTCGACCGCCGCGAGCGCGACGCGGTCCGACAGCTTGGCGGGGCCGATGGTCAGGTAGTCGTGCTGCGACCAGCAGTGCGCCACGACCTCGTGGGGGCCGACGATCCAGCCGATTCGCACGCCAGGGATGCCGTACGCCTTCGACAGCCCGCTCGTCACGATCACGCGATCGCTCGTGCCCCAGAAGCTCGGGGTCCGCTCGCCGTCGATCTCGGCTCCCAGGTACACCTCGTCGGCCAGAATCCATGTCCCGGTCGCCTCGCACCGCGCGACGATGCGTTCCATCGCGGTGGGGGAGAGGATGGATCCCGTCGGGTTGTTCGGGTTGGACAGGTACAGCAGCTTCGTCCGCGCGGTGACCGCCGCGTCGAACCGATCCCAGTCGGGCTCCCAGCCGCTCTCCTCCCGGAGCGCGAAGGTCCGGACTACGGCTCCGAGGCTGCGCGCCACGCCGGGCATCTGCATGTAGTTCGGCACTTCCATCGCCACTTCGTCGCCGGGACGAAGCTGGCTGAGCGCGATCAGGTAGTTCGCCTCGGACGTGCCGTTGGTGACCTCGATCTGCTCGATGTCGGCGCCGGGGTAGATCGCCGCGAGGCGCTCCCGCAGCTCGATCGTCCCGTTCGACTGGCTGTACCCCAGCGGCTGATCCAGGAATGACTCGAGGTCGAACCCCATCTCGACCAGCTCGCCGAGCGTGAGGGGGCGGACGCCGCTCTCGCTCATGTCGTACTCGACGAGGTTCTCCCACGTCGACTGCATCCGCTCCATCTCGAACTGCTCGATTGCCATGCGTGTGAGTTGTGAGTTGTGAGTTCTGAGTTGTGAGGGAGCGTGAAGGAATCGGATCAACTTC
>DATIEW010000361.1:0-5774 GCA_035455585.1 Vicinamibacterales bacterium
GGACGGAGGTCAACCGGAGGACAAAGGAACAAGGGATAAGGAACAAGGGATAAGGACTCGTGTCGTTTCTCTTGTCCCTTGCCCGCGCAGCGCTAGGTGCGCACTCGGCGCGCCATGGGCGCGCCCCGCCGGAGCGGAGCGGGGCGAAGGGTCCCCGCGAGCGACGGCGATCCAGGGTCCCCGGCGCGCGTTTGGTGCGCGCTGGGGTGGAGGTGGGGGTCCGGCGGGGTGAAGCCCCCCGGTCTACCCGTTGATCCGCAGCGCCATCATCGTGGCGTCGTCGAACGGTTCCGCGCGGCCGCGGAAACCGCTAATCGTCCGTTCCACGCGGTCGAGCACATGGTCGATCCCTTCGGTGTGCTGCTCGGCGAGGAGCGACTGGAGACGGTCCGAACCGAACATCTCGCCCGACTCGGCTTCGGTTTCGACGAGGCCGTCGGTATAGAAGAAGAGCAGGTCGCCCGGCCCGATCTCGACCTCGGCTTCGGCATACCCCTGACCCGAGTACAGGGCGATCGGCATGCCGGTCGACGTGAGCGGCTCGATGGTGCCGCTGGTCCGCAGGAGGAACTGCGGGTTGTGGCCGGCGTTGACGTAGCGCAGGCGGCGCGCGTCGATGTCGACGATGCCGAGGAAGAGCGTCACGTAGACGCCGCGGGGCGTGTTCGCGTCGACCTCGCGATCGAGTCCGTCGGCCAGACGCGCCAGATCGGTCTCGAGCGGAAGCCGGGCGCGCAGCGTGGCCTGCACGTTGGCCATCAGAAGCGCGGCGCTGACGCCCTTGCCGGAGACGTCGCCCACCAGGAGCGCGAGCCGGCCGTCTGGCAGCGCGAAGTAGTTGAAGAAGTCCCCGCCGACCTCGCGCGCCGGGATCGAGACGCCCTTGATTTCGGCGGCGCCTATCTTGAGCGGCGCGCGGGGGAGCATCTCGTTCTGGATCAGGCGCGACAGCTCCAGCTCGCGCCGCAGGCGTTCCTGCTCGACGACCAGCGACTGATGCTGTTCGAGGTCCGCGGCCATGCGGTTGAAGGCCGCCGCCAGCGCCCCGAACTCGTCGCTCGATCGAACCGGTACGCGTGCCGCGAAATCCCCGCCGGCAAGCTGTCGCACGCCCGCGCTCAGCTCCGATACGTGTCTGGTCATCCGGCCGGAGATCGGAACGATCCCGATGCACGCCAGCGCGATCACGAGCAGGCCCATCGACAGGTTGCGGAGCGACATCCGGCGGATCTCCCGGATCGACTCGGCTATGGGCCGCGCAATCCCGAAAACGAGACCGCTGGGCTCGCGGCGCGCGACCACAATCCAGTCGCCCACCCGTTGCGGCGCACCCTCGGCCGCCCGCGCGGCCGACTCCTCCACGCGAAGCGATTCCAGGAGACCTCGCTGCCGCGGATCGGGCGTATACAAGGCGCCGCGCTGGTCGATCGCGAAGGGAATCTCTCCGTGTTCCCTCCGGGCCGTCAACACGGACGGCATCGTCTTCTCCAGGTTCAGCGTGGCGTTCGCCTTCCCGACGAGTTTGCCCTGCTTCCAGATCGGAACCTCGACGCGCCGCCCCTGGACGTCAATCTGAAGCGTTGGCGCCCTCACCTTCACGGCCTCGCGGCCGATCGCCTCGCCCAGCGCCGCGAGCCCGGCCCCCGCCGCGGGCACGCTCGCCGCGATCGCGGTGTCCAGCAGGGGACCGAGGTCCACGCCGCCGCCGGCGGCGCCGCGGCGCGCCGCACGCCGCGCCTCTTCCATGATCTTCGGCACATCCAGCACGATGACCGGCGGCGGCGCAGGTGGGCGTGGAGGATGCCCGCCCTCACCCCGGCTCGCCGCTGTGCCGGTGGGTCGGGGCGGAGCGGGACCAGCGGCGGGTGCCGGCGGAAGCCCCGGCGGCGGCGGAACGGTCTCGCCCTCCATGCTGTGGAACTCGACCCGATCGACCAGCATCGCGGTGTCGCCCAGCATCGGAGCGATCCGCTTTTCCATCATCGTGGGGTCTGGGTTCGCCTCGTCGCCAGCCTCGAAGAGACGATCCATGCGGTGGCCCACGGTGGAGGTCACGAACTCCATGCGCCGGCCGATTTCCCGCGCCGTCTCGTACGCGTCGCGCTGTGCCGCGCGCTCGAAGGCGCGTACGGCCGAGGCGTACCAGAACGCGGTGACCGCGCTCAGCGGAAGTACGGACAGGCACAGGAAGGCAATGATGAGACGCGTGCGCAGTGACATGTGAAGAACCTTGCTCAGCCAGTGTACCCCGTATTGGACCGCGAGCGACCGAGCCGGCCAGCCTCCGCCAAGGCTACGGCGGCCCGCCGTAGCGCTTCGCGCGAAGGCGGGGGTGTGGGGCGGAGCCCCGCGTTAGTTGTAGACTGGTGGCGCTTTTGGCCGTGACGGCGAGGAGCGGCCTCGCGATGAACCGGACCGCCCCAATCCTGCCGGCGGCCGCGTAGACAGGCCGGACAGCGGTTTCTGCCGTGAGCGATACGCACGACATCGAACGGCTGATCCTCGAGCTGAACTCGAGCATTACCGCCGAGGACGCGAGGGCGGCGCCCGGTGATGCCTCGCGTCTCGAGCGGTGGCTGCGCGTGCTTGCGGCGCGCAACGGCAGCGACCTGCTGCTCGTGGCCGGCGCGCCGCCCGCCCTGCGGCTCGACGGCAAGGTCGTGCCGCTCGCCGAGGGCCCGCTCGACGGTGTCGACGTCGAAGAGGCGGTCGTGCCGGCGCTTCCGCCTCACGCGGCGCGGCGGTACCGCGAAGTCCAGATCGTCGATGCCTTGCTCCGGATCGGGGGCGTCGGGCGCTTCCGGATCAACCTGCACCGCGAGCGCGGGCGCGCCGCCGCGGCGATCCGGCTGTTGCCCGCGCGCGTCCCGCGGCTGTCTGCGTTGTCACTTCCTCCGGGGGTCGAGCTGCTCGCGCAGCTGCCGAGAGGCCTGGTGCTCGTGGGCGGTCCGGCGGGCTCCGGCAAGACGACGACGCTGGCGGCGCTCGTCGAGGAGATCAACCGCCGCGATGCCCGGCACATCGTGACGATCGAAGATCCGATCGAGTACGAGCACCAGCACGGCGCCAGCCTCATCGAGCAGGTGGAGATCGGCGTGGACGCGCCGGACTTCCCGACCGCGCTCCGCGCCGCGCTGCGGCAGGCGCCGGACGTTATCGTCGTCGGCGAGATGCGCGATCCGGAGACGATGAGGATCGCGCTGGCGGCCGCCGAGACGGGGCACCTGGTGCTGTCGACCGTCCACACCACCGACGTGGCGTCCACGGTGTCGCGGCTGGCCGACTCATTCCCTCCCGAACGCCAGAACACCATCCGGCAGGAGCTGGCGATGGCGCTGGCGGCGGTACTCACGCAGTCGCTCCTTCCGCGAGTCGGCGGCGGCCTGGTTCCGGCCGTGGAGCTGCTGATGGTCAGCTACGGCGCGCGGCAGCACATCCGGAAGAACGCGCTCCAGCACCTCCACCAGGAGATCACGATCTCGCGCCGCCTGGGATCGTTCACGCTGGAGGAGTCGCTCGCGCGGCTCGTCAAGGAGGGGCTCGTCGAGTGGCGGGACGCCCAGGCACGGGCGGCGCACGTGGGAGAATTCGAGGAGCTGTGTCCTGCCAGCGGGACGTGACCGAAGGCCGGCCCCGGCGCGTCAGAGGGTCCGGCCGAGGCGCTCCTGCAGCTTGTCGCGGTAGCCGCGGCTGAGCGTCAGGCGCGTACCGTTCTGCAGGAACACCACGTATTCGCCGTTGAACCAGGGCTGCAGCTCCTTCACGCGCTCGATGTTGACGATGTGGCAGCGGTGGATACGGAAGAAGATGGCGGGGTCGAGCCGCGCCTCGAGAGCGCTCATGGTCTCGCGCATGAGATGCGCGTCCGTCCCGACGTGCAGCTTCACGTAGTTGCCGGCCGATTCGATCCAGTCGACTTCATCGGCCCGCACGAAGAAGACGCGGCCTCCTGCCTTGATCACGAAGCGCGGTCGACGGTTGTCAGGGGGTTTGAGGTCCCGGACCAGGTCGATGAGGCGTTGCTCGAAGTCGCCGTTGGGCCGCCGCTCGAGCTGCTGGCGCGCTCTGTTGAGCGTCTGCTGGAAGCGCTCGCGATCGAACGGCTTGAGCAGATAGTCGAGCGCGTGCACGTCGAAGGCCCGCAGCGCATACTCGTCGAACGCCGTCACGAACACCACCAGCGGCATGCGGCCCGGCTCGATGGCTGCTATCACATCGAAGCCGGTGGCGTCGGGCATCTGGATGTCGAGGAAGACCAGGTCGGGCGAATGGCGCGCGATCGCCTCGATGGTCTCGACGCCGCTCTGGCATTCCGCCGCGATCTGGACCCATGGCTCGTCGCCGAGCAGCGTGCGCAGCCGCTCCCGGGCCAGGGGCTCGTCGTCGGCGATCAGGACGCGTGTCTTTCTGGAGTCCTTCATGCCACGCGGCTCGCCGCCTTGCCGGCGCCCGGCGCCGCAAGGCTGATGGGAATCGTGATGCCCACCGCGAGGCCGCTCGACCCGTCCGAGAACTCGAGCCGCTGCGCATCGCCGTACAGGCACGCCAGCCGGTCGCGAGTGTTCGACAGGCCGATCCCGCCGCGCAGTCTCGCGCGCTCGCCCGCGCTGAGGCCGACGCCGTCGTCACGCACCTCGATCCAGAGCGTGTCGCCACGCCGGCGTGCGGTGATCTGGACGAGGCCTTCTCCGGCGCGCGGCGTCACCCCGTGTGTGATGGCGTTCTCGACGAGCGGCTGGAGAATCAGCCGTGGGACCTCGATGTCGAGCGTGTCCGGGTCGATGTCGAATTTCACGTGCAGCCGGTCCTGAAACCGCGTCTGCTCGATCTCCAGGTACTTCTGCAGGAACTCCAGTTCCTCCTGGAGCGAGATAACGGCCGCGCCCGAGCGATCGAACGTCAGCCGCAGCAGGTCGCTCAGGCGGCTGATCATCCGGTCGGCGGCCTCGGCATTCGAATGAATGAGCGTCGAGATCGCGTGGAGCGTGTTGAACAGAAAGTGAGGGTGAAGCTCGGCCTCGAGCGTACGCAGGCGCGCCTCGACCAGACGGGTCTCCAGCTGAGCAGCCCGGAGCGCGCGGGCCTGCGACTCGCGATAGTACCCGAGCGCATAGCTGCCGCCCACGATGGCGGAATAGGTCATCAGGGCCCAGTCCAGGTTCGTCAGGTAGAGACGCTGCGCGAACGACGTCCACGCCACGCCCGCTATCTTGCCGGCTGATTCCCAGATGACGGCGCGGACCCCGAGCATGCACGTGAAGTGCAGGATCGAGAAGCCGCCTGCGGCGAGCGCGTGCACCAGCAGGGCACGGCCCCAGCGAATCGAATCGAGACGAAAGCGATCCGCGAGCCTGAAGATGGTCGGCGTGAGCGCCGCTGGAACGTACCAGTAGGCGAGGTTGAGGATGAGCAGACGCCCGACGTCCACGTCCACCGGCACCCGGAGATTCAGTGTCGTGAGGCGGTATGCTTGAAGTGTGGAGAAGAGCCCCAGCAGCGTCGCCGCGCCGAAGATCCAATGAACCGGCGGCGTCCAGGCCTTCCGCATCACGCCAAACTATCGGACCTCCCGCTCGTCCCGTCAAGCCGTTTCGACGGGCTCACGGCACGGGCTCAGGCGCCGCACGTGCAGCAGTGACGGCTCGCTGCAGTCATTCGTCACGCCGTAGTGGGGATTCACACCACGAAGGAACGGCTGGTCCCGGAACTGGTCCCGATGCAGAAGGTGGAACGAACGACGATCCGCCGGTAGCAGTCTTTCGGGGTTCGACTCG
>DATIEW010000362.1:0-2919 GCA_035455585.1 Vicinamibacterales bacterium
TTCGCGGACGCCGAGCCAGTGGGTCCTGGCGTCGGACTTTCCCGCCTTGGCGGCGCCGTAGCAGAGCTCGGTGGCGCGGTACACGTCGTCCAGCGTCACCTCGCGACCGCCGAGGCCCGAGATGAACGACAGCAGCGGCGGGCGCCGCTCGGCATTGTACATCGCCGCCCGGATCTCGTTGGCGACGACGCCGGACGCGAAGGGGGACCCGAACGAGTAGTCCCGGTCGATGACGCCGATGGCCGACGCCCGCGACAGCGCCGCCACCAGCTTCTCCGTCGGGAAGGGACGGAACCAGCGCAGCCGGACCAGGCCGACCTTCTTGCCCTTGGCGCGCATCTCGCGGATGCCGACCTTGATGGGGAGGGAGATCGTCCCCATCCCGACCAGGATCACCTCGGCGTCCTCCGTCATGTACTCCTCGAACCACGGGTTCTCGGGGCCGCGGCCGAAGACGCGCCGGAAGTCCGCGTAGGCCTCCTCGATGACGGTGTACGCGCGCTTCATGGCCTCGTCGTTCTGCCGCCGGATCTCGATGACCCAGTCCTCGTTCGCCTGGGGCGCGACGGTGATCGGGTTGTCGGGATGCAGCAGCAGGTCGCCGCGGTCGTAGCGCGGCAGGAACCGGTCGACCTTCTCCTTCGGCGGCACCAGCGTCAGCGCCTGCGAGTGCGTGAGGAAGGCGCCGTCGGCCGAGATGGCGAGCGGCAGGAACACCCGGCGGTCCTCCGCCACGCGGTAGGCGATCAGCGTGGTGTCGAGCGCCTCCTGCGAGGTGTCGATCCAGCAGAGCATCCAGCCGAGGTCGCGGACGACGAGGGCGTCGTTGTGCTCGACGCCGAAGGCGCCCGGATCGTCCAGCGCCCGGTTGCCCACCAGCGCCACCATCGGCACGCGCAGCGGCGGCGTGACCACGAGGCACTCCATCGCGTACATCCACCCCACCCCGGACGACCCGCAGAACACGCGGGCCCCGACCGTGGAGGCGTGTTTCACGATCTCGAACTGGCTGTGCTCTCCCTCGGCCACGATGTACTCGGCCACCAGCTGGCCGTTGGCGATCTTCTTGGCGATCGCCTGCATGACCGTGTCGTACGGCCGGATCGGATACGCGGTCACGACGTCGAGATCGGCCAGCACGAGCGCCTCGGCCACCGCCTCGCTGCCCGAGATCAGGAGCTCCTTGTCTTCGCCGACGGCCGGAGCCGTTGTCGTCACAGGTGCCATGCTTGCTCTCCTACACCGTCTTGTGGGGGGCGTTCTCCCCCGGGATCCCTGCCGTGATCTCCACGCCGCCCGTGTCGAGGTCCCGTTTCAGCTCCTCGTCGTACTGGCCGCGGAAGCGGAAGCCGTGCGACCGCACGGTCGCCGTCTTGTCGCCGATCTTCGCGGTGAGCCACGTCTTGTAGGCCGCCTTGTCGCGCCGCCACATCTCCCACTGGCTGGCGTTGTCGTCGAAGACCGCCTCATTCACCATGGTGATGCAGTGCTCGACGGGGCACACCGCCTCGCACACGCCGCACCCGCAGCACGCCTCCATCGCCGCGTCGAACGTGCCGTCCGGCATGACGTCGAAGACCGAGTCGGGGCACGAGATCCAGCACAGGTTGCACTTCACGCACGTGTCGAAGTCGATCACCGGCCGCATCGTCCGCGTCGTGTACTTCTTGAAGTACGGATTCCGCTCCGGCACGTAGCCCTGCCCGCCCTCCTTGGGCTTGCCGATCGGGATGGCGGGGATGCTGACGCCCTCGCGCATCTCCCACCACTTCGGCATCTCGAACGAGTACGGGATCTCCGGGTTGCCCTCGGTGATGGCGACCTCGCGCGTCTCCAGCCGGTCGTGCGCCTTTCGCGCGGAGGCGACCTTCAGCTCCGAGCCCCAGTCGATCTCCCGGATCGCCTGGGACACGCCGTCGAGCGACAGGAACTGCGGCGCGATGCGGGCCAGGGCGCCGAGGACGCGCACCTCCGTGTGGTCCTCCTTGTGGACCCAGAGCCCGGAGAACGACGCCTTGGCGCGGATCAGCGTGAGCCGGTAGGGCGCGTCCTTCTTGTGGATGTCCTTCAGGAGGCTGTCGAAGCTCTGGAGCGACGTGATCAGCACGGTGCCATCGGGCACGGTCAGCCGGTTGATCGGCTGCAGCCCGTACCAGGCCCACGACTCCACGCCCTTCGCGAGCGTGTCGTCGAGCACCACGGTGACGTCCGTGTGCTTGGGCTCGTAGCGCGCCATGTTCTGCTCGAGCTCTTCCTTGGTGTCGGCGACGATCGCGAAATCCTTGGCGGGAATGCCGTTGCGCTGCGGACTGTCGCCGTAGCGGCCGAACGCGATTCCCCAGCGGCCGGACTTGCGCGCCGAGAGCACGATGCCGCGGGAGATGCGCGCGGCGAGATTCTTCTGGAAGATGCCGCGATAGACGACCTCACAGATCAGCGCTGACATACCGTCCTCCGTCTGGTCGGCTGGTTGGACCAGGACGATACCCTCCCGCCGGGGGGCGGGTCAAGCGGCTTCGTCGGGGGTTGCGGCTCAGGCCACCCGGCCGAGGAACGCGTCGAGGGCGCGCGTGAATGCCTCCGGCTGCTCCAGGTTCGACAGGTGCGAGGCGGAGTCCAGGATCACGAGCTCCGAGCCCTTGATCCGCTGGTGGATCGCCTGCGACGCAGCGACCGGCGTCCCGACGTCCTGGGCGCCGACGATGATCAGCGTCGGCAGCGTCACGGCGCCGAGGCGGTCGGTGAGGTCGAGCGCGCGGATGGCGTGACAGCAGCCCGCATAGCCGCGCGGGCTGGTGCGGCGGATCATGGCCCGGACCGGCTCGACCACGTCCGGGCGCGACTCGACGAACTTCGGCGTGAACCAGCGGGCGATGGTGGGCTCGACGTGCGGCTCCATGCCCCTCGTCTCCGCGATCG
>DATIEW010000363.1:0-7687 GCA_035455585.1 Vicinamibacterales bacterium
CACGGTCACGGTGACGCCCGGCAGCAGCGCGCCGGATTCATCCGTGACCTTGCCGAAGATCGAGCCGATCGCCTGCGCGTACACCGATCCGGCGCACACCGTGAGGAGGCCCGCCGCGAGCAGGGCCCCTCGCAAGCCTCGTGTCATCATCCTCTCCTCCTGACGTGCAAAGGCCGGCGCCGGGCCCGGCTTCGAGCCAGCCGCCAGCCGCCGGGATGAGGAATCCCTCATCCCCAGGTAGGTATCTGCCAGCTTCCGCACAGAAGCTGGCAGATACTACTGCCCAGTATGGGTATGAGTCAAGCGGGCGGGCTTCGGCTACGATCGGCCGCATTCCCGGGTAGTAAGAGTCCGGCCAGGAATCCTCGATGCTTACCGGTTACGGGTCGACGCGGGTGCGTCTCTTAGTCGCCCTGGGAGGGGTTTTCCTCCTCAAACTGCTGGTTCTGCTCGGGTTGCGGGACCACCCATTGCTCCAGCCCGATGCGGGCCTGGATACGACTGCCTACGTGGATCTAGCCAGGAGGGTGCTCGCCGGGGACGTCGGTCTTGGCCCGGGTCTCTACTACGTCTCGCCGCTCTATATCTACTTCCTGTCAGCGGGTTTGTGGGTCTTCGACTCGTTTACAGCAGTACGGCTGCTTCAGATACTCCTCGGGACGGCTTCGGTTGCGTTCATCTATCTCATGGCCAGGGAGTGGTCCGGCCAGCGCGCGGCGTGGATCGCTGGCGGCCTCGCGGCCTTCACTGGGCTCTTCACGTTCTACGAGTCGATCCTCCTCCAGGCTGCCATCGACCCGGTCCTGACCTCGGGGGGACTTCTGGCCCTGACCCTGGCGTTGAAGCCTCCGACCGTCGTTACCTCACTGGACCGGGAGCGCTCGCAGGCGCGCGACGCCCGGACCCGGCCAAAACGGCCCCGCGCAAAAGCTGACTCCGGCACGCCCGCAGGCCACGGCAAGCCGCCGGGGAATCGAGTTGGCAAGGGCTGGTTCGCGCTTAGCGGGCTCGTCTTCGGTCTTGCCGCGCTGAACCGTCCCAACATGCTGGTTGGAGCCGTGGCCATAGTGGCCGCTCTCATCCTCGTGCGCCGGATCCGGCCGGCGGCGCTGCTCGCCGCCGCCTTGCTCGCCGCCATGACGCCGGTAGCCGTTCGCAACCTCGTCGTGGGGAACGAATGGTCGCTGGCCTCCTCTCACGGGGGCCTCAACTTCTACATCGGCAACAACGGGGCGGCTACCGGCTTCTACCGCCAGGTACAGGGAATCAGTCCGACGATCGCGGGCCAGCAGAGAGATGTCCGGCGCGTGGCCGAGCGCGCGCTCGGCCACGCGCTCAGCGACGGCGAGGCGTCCGATTACTTCTTCGGGCTGGCTTGGGCATGGATCCGCGAGCACCCGGGCGATGCGCTGAAGTTGTTCGCGCGCAAGCTCGGGTACACGTTCCACGCCCAGCACATCGCCCTGCCGCACAGCTATCCTTTCTATGCGTACGACACGGGCTCGCTGCTGCGGTTGTGCGCGGTTGGTCCGTGGCTGCTCGTGCCGCTGGGACTCGTCGGACTGATGGTCGCAGCGCCCGCGGCCCGGCGGCATGACTATCTGGTCTGGGTCTCGTTCGTGCCGGGCTATGCGTCCGGAGTGGCCGCGTTCTTCGTTGCCGAGCGTTACCGGCTTCCTCTCCTCGTGCCGCTGTGCGTCGGTGCCGGCGCAGCTCTTGACGGTCTGCTGCGCGCATGGCCGCGCGCCGGACACGGTCGACGGCAGGAGCATGGTTCCGATCCCCTTCACAGACTGACAAACCGCCAGAGAACAACCCGGCTCGTCGCGGCCGGTGCCGGCTTCGCCGTTCTCTTCGCGCTCGCGAACTGGCGTCACGGATTGCACGATGGCCGATGGGAGGAAGGGCTGCGAATGGCTCAACGCCTCGTTATTCTCGAACGCTACGACGAAGCGGACCGATGGGTCGAAAGGCTCGAAGACGATGCGCCGCGTCCCGGCATGGCGCACCACGGCGTCGGCCTGCAGCTTCTCGTAGAGGACGAGCCGGCGCGTGCGGTCGTGCATCTGAGCCGTGCGCAGGAGCTAGATCCAAGCGACGCGGGCGTCGAGTATGCGCTCGGACAGGCCTTGCTCAGAGCCGAACGGGCGAAGGAGGCGGTGCCGCATCTGCGCCGCGGGTTCGACGCCGGGGCGCCGGTGCCGCTGGCCGGTTACGACCTGGCGCTTGCTCTGCAGAGCGTCGGCGACCTCTCGGGCGCCGCGGACGTCATTCGCCGCATCAGGCCTGGCGAAGAGGACGACGTAGAGGTCTGGCTTCGCCTGGGCCGGCTCGCCTCGCAGGTGCAGGCGCCCGACGCCGCCGAGCCGTTCTTCCGGCAGGCCGTGCGGATGCGGCCGGATCAGGCGAGCGCGCGCCAGCAGCTCGGCCTCAACCTCGCTGTCCTCGGCAACTGCGAGGAGGCGGCACGCGAGCTCGCCGAGGCCGTGCGCCTCGATCCGCGCGATCCGGACTCACTTTCGCACCTGGCATATTGCGAGATACAGCTCGGGCGGCTGGCCGAGGGCCGGGCGCACGCCGAGGCGGCGCTCGCGCTCAATCCGGGGAACGACCTTGCGACCCGGCTGCTGGCCGCGCTTCGCCGACAGCCGCACGATTGATCACACGGTGCGGGCGCCGTCGTCGAGGTACTTCACGAAGACGACCTCGTTTCGCTTCTCGTTGTAGAGCAGCTCGTCCACGCTGGCGCGGACCATCAGGAGGCCGAACCCGCCGGGCCGGATTCCCATCTGCTCGCGGACCTGCATGTGGAGGATCGGATCGGTGTCGGACTGGCCGATGGCGGCATGCGGGAGGTCTTCGAGCTCGAATCCGGGCCCCGGATCCGCTATCCGATACATCAGCATCCGACGCGCACGAAGATACGAGATGCGGACCTGGCGCTTCGGATCGAGGCGGCCGCCCCACTCGACGGCGTTCAGCAGAAGCTCGCGAAAGGCGTAGGCGATCGACTCGCGGACCTCGGGCGCGAGATCCGTGTCGAGTCGCGCCATCACCATCTGGATGTGTTCCGCGGCCTCACGCGTGCAGGGCACCACCAGCTCGACCCACTCGGGCCGCGCCGAGATGACCTCGATTGTCGGCGCGGCCGGCGCCTTCAAGGTCTCGCGAATCGTCTGCAGCAGGGCCTCCGGCTGGACCGGCTTGTGGACGTACTTGAAAGCCTGTCCGCGCACGGCCTTGAGCAGCGTGTCAGGGGCATCGTCCGACGTCATCACCACGACACGCGGCCTTGCCTTGCGCCGGCGCAATTCGGAGAGCAGATCCAGACCGTTCATCCGGGGCATCCACACGTCGAGCAGGAGCAGGTCGAAGCGGCGGCCGCGCAGCGCCTTCAACGCGTCTACTCCGTCCTTTGCGACGCTCGCGGTGAACCCGGCGTTCGTCAGCACCTTCCGGATGATGTGGCGCGTCGTTCGATCATCGTCGACGACGAGAATTCTGGCCATGTCTGCCCCGCTTTCGGGATGGAGCCCGTGCCGTTCGCCGTGCTTCCGTCGGGCGTCCTCTTCGCTTGATCAGTCCGGCCGTCGCAAACGCCCGATCGAGCAGCCTGACGTGGCTCTTCAGGCGGGCGATTGCGCCACGCGCATCCGCGAAACGGCTCGACCGGCCCATCTGTTCCAGCTCCGCCGCGAGATC
The DNA here is from genome assembly GCA_035455585.1 of Vicinamibacterales bacterium. Classification (GTDB taxonomy): domain Bacteria; phylum Acidobacteriota; class Vicinamibacteria; order Vicinamibacterales; family 2-12-FULL-66-21; genus DATIEW01. Next base: position 3,703 of record DATIEW010000363.1, read on the forward strand.
GCGCCCGTGGAGTGAGCCGACCGTTGCGATGGACCCCTTCAGTGTATGAGCGGCCAGGCGAAGAGCCTCGCCGTCCTGGCGCCGGGATGCGAGCTCGATGCGGCGAATGAGCCGCGGAGCGTCCGATCGGAACAGCGCGACGACCTCCGTGAGCAGCCGTCGGTCCCCGCCGGCATTCGCCAGGGCGGCCTTTTCGTCGAACGGGGGCCCTTCGCGAGGCGGGGGGATCGGGCCTGCCGTGGGAGCAGCCATGCTGTCGCCGATCGCTTCAACGGTCTTGATGAGCTCGGCGACGTCAATCGGCTTTGGAAGATAACCGTCCATGCCGGCAGCCAGGCAACGCTCGCGGTCGCCCGTCGATACGTGCGCGGTGAGCGCGATGATTGGCACGCGGCCGCCCCGAGCATCCTCCTGCGCACGGATGGCAGCAACCGCCTCGAGCCCGCCCATGACAGGCATCTGCAGATCCATCAGGATCAGATCGAATGGCCGGCCGTTGCCCGCTGCGAGCGAATCCACTGCCGCGCGGCCGTTCTCCACTGCCCTGACGCGATGCCCGCGCCTCTGAAGGAGTGTCGTCACGAGCTTGCGGTTCACCGGATTGTCTTCCGCGACGAGGATTCGCAGCCTCCGGCGAGCCGCTGTTGTCCGACCAAGTCGAGGCGCGTTCCGGGGCGTCGAGGCACCGAACAGGGACGCGAGGGCATCCAGGAGATCGGAGTGCTTGACGGGCTTGAGGAGGTATCGGTCGATCGTGATTCCCCGCTTCCGGGCGGAACCGGCACCGCCGATCGAAGTCAGCATCACAATCGGCGTGGCGGTGAGCCGCCTGTCTTGCCGGATGCTGCGCGCCAGCATGAATCCGTCGACGTCCGGCATCTGGCAGTCTGTGATCACCACGTCGAACCGCTCGCGTCCGGCTAACATGCGGCGAAGTGCCTCGAGCGCGGGGGCGGCGCCGCTGACAACGGTCGGTTTCATGTGCCAGCTGGCGAGCATCTCCTCGAGGATGCGGCGGTTCGTGGCATTGTCGTCGACGACGAGCACCCGGAGCCCCACGAGCGCCTTCGGCCGGCCCGCCGCTGGCTCGACAGCCGGGGCATACGGTGTATCGAACGTCGCCGTGATGTGAAACGTGCTCCCGCGGCCCATCTCGCTCTCGACCCAGATGCGGCCCCCCATCAGCTCCACGAGCCGCAGCGTAATGGCCAGCCCGAGACCGGTGCCGCCGTAGCGCCGCGTAGTCGAGCTGTCCGCCTGGGTGAAGGCCTGGAAGATCTGCGCCTGCTTCTCCGGCGCAATGCCGATGCCGGTGTCCCTCACGTCGAGACGCAGCGACACACGGCCGTCGCTCGCGCTTTCCACCGCGACGGACAGGACGACTTCGCCCGTCGAGGTGAACTTGACGGCGTTTCCCATGACGTTCAGCAGGACCTGCCGCAGCCGTCCCTCGTCGCCGAGCAGCACGTCGGGAACGTCGGGCGCGACGTGGCACGCGAGCTCGATGTTCTTCTCGGCCGCCCGGACCGCAAGCAGCCTGGCGGCGTTGCCGACGGCTTCGCGCAGGCCGAACTCGGCATGCTCGAGCTCCAGCCGACGGGCTTCGATTTTCGAGAAGTCCAGGATGTCGTTGACGATCTCGAGCAGCGCGTCCGCCGACGACTTCACCGCGTCGAGGTATTCCCTTTGATGGGCGGTCAGCTTTGTCTGCAGCGCCAACGCCGTCATGCCGAGGATGGCGTTGAGCGGGGTGCGAATCTCGTGGCTCATGTTCGCGAGGAACTCGCTCTTCGCCTCGGTCGCCTCCTCGGCGCGCCGCCTGGCGACTTCCAGCTCCTTGACGAGCTGCGCCAGCCGCGCGGCCTGGTCCTCGAGCTCGCGGTGCGTTGCCTCCAGATCGCGGGCGTATTCCGCCATCGTGTGTTCCGCGGCCTTTCGCTCGGTGATGTCGCGCGCCGCCGCGTAGATCACCTGCTGCTGCGGAAACGGCGTCGACGTCCAGAGCAGCCATCGCAGTGTGCCGTCCTTGTGGAAGTAGCGGTTCTCGAAGTGGACGACCACCTGGCCTTCCGAGAGCCTGTCAGCCTGGATCCCGGTCGTCGCGCGGTCGTCGGGGTGCACCATTTCCATGTACGGCCGCGACAGCAGTTCGGCTTCGCTGTAGCCGAGCGTCCGCTCCCAGGCGGGGTTGATACGCTTGAAGTAGCCGTCGAAGCCGGCCACGCAGAGCATGTCGAGCGAGAGCGCGAAGAAACGGTCGAGCTCCTCCTCGGCGCGCCGCCGATCGACGAAGAGTCCGATCTGGTTGCCGACGCTCGCGAGCATCGACAGCAGGCCTTCATCGGGCGCGCGGATCTCCCGGCTGAAGAATTCCATCACGCCCAGCACCTCGCCGCGCAGCAGGATCGGGAATCCGAAGGCGGCGTGCAGACCCTCGCGTGCGGCGATCGGGGCGCGGGGAAAATTCGTGTCCTGGACGACGTCGGGGATCCAGGCAGGCTGGCCGGTGGCCCACACGCGGCCGGGCAGGCCTATGCCGCGAGCGAACGTGACCCGGCGGCTGATGGCATCGAATTCTGGAAACTGCAGAGACGGGGAATTCCAGATTTCATCGCAGCGCAGCGCATCGAACTCGTGGTCGATGGTCCACAGCGCCGCGTGCTCCCAGTCGAGCGCGTCGCAGATCGCCTCGAGGATCTTCGGAACAGCCTCAGCGAACGTCGACGCCTCGACGAGCGCCCGCGCCGTCACGTGTTCGGCGGTGAGACGCCGCTCCGCCGTTCGGCCGATGTCCAGCCCACGCCGTTCGGATGCCATGATGAACGGCGTGATTATAGCCGGTAGACCTCACTCCGACCTCAGGGCCTGGATCACGTCGACACGGGAGGCGCGCGCGGCCGGCATCAGCGACGCGAAGACCGCCGAGGCCACGAGGATCGTGGCGGCCGCGGCCACCGGCAGGGCGCCCGGGATGCTGATCTCTCCGATGACGGCGCCCACGAGACGCGCGAGCGCGACGCCGCCAAGGGCGCCTGCGACGATGCCGGCGCCCGCAATCACGGCGCCCTCGCCGAGGACCCGCGTCAGCAGATCCCGCGGCGCCGATCCGATGGCGAGGCGGATGCCGAACTCCCGCGTGCGGGCGCTCACCGAGAACGCCAGCACACCGGCCACGCCCACGACCGCAATCGTCAGCGCCACTGCCGCGAAGCCGCCGAACACCAGCGCGTTCAAGCGATCGGGCGCCAGCACTTCGGCCCGCACGTCCTCGAGCGTCGCCGCGCGTTCGACCGGCTGCTCGGGAGACATCGCGCGGATGATGCGTGTAATCGGAGGCACCAGCGCATACGGATCCGTTCGCGCGTGGACGAAGAGGCGCCCTCCGCCGATCTCCTGCTCGAACGGGTGATAGATGCTCATGGCCGGCCCAGGCACGATGTTCTCGTCGTCGACGTCGGCCGCGATGCCGACGATGCGGCGTGGGCCGGGACTGACGTCGATGAACTGCATGACGGGGTCGGTCCACATCAGCCGGCGGTTCAGCACGTCCCGCGTCTGGAACATCCGCTGCGCCACGCTCTGGCTCACGATCACGACCGGCTCGGCATCGCCCCGGTCGGCCTCCGTGAAGTCGCGGCCCGCGATGATCGGCACGCCGAGCGCCGCGAAGAAACCCGGTGATACGGTGCGGAATCGCGCGCGCGGGTCCTCTTCTCCGTCAGCCTTGGCGTAGCCCTCGACCGAGAACTGGAAGCCGGGACCGAACCCGCCGGCGTCGCGCCACGGGACGATCGTGCCCACGGCGACACGCTCCACGCCGGGCAGCTCGGCGATGCGCCGCAGCATCTCCTTGTAGAAGGTGGCGACCTGGTCGCGCGGAGTCGTGAAGGAGAGCACCGGTATGTCGAGCGCGAGCACGTTGGTGTCGAAGCCGGTGCGCACGTTCTGGAGCGCGAAGAGCGTCGCGAGGAGCATTCCCGCTCCC
>DATIEW010000364.1:0-2125 GCA_035455585.1 Vicinamibacterales bacterium
CCTCGGGGTCGTCGTCGCGGCGACGGCCGTGGTGCGCCTCCGCGTGCTGGAGCGCCGATCGGAGGAGCAGCGGGCGGTGGCGGAGGAGGCGAAGGAGCAGATGCGGCAGCTCTCGCAGCAGCTCGTCGCGACCCAGGAGGAGGAGCGCAAGAAGCTGTCACGGGAGCTGCACGATCACGTGGGGCAGATGCTGACGGCGCTTCGCATGGAGCTCGGCCGCATCGAGCGCCTCCGCGCATCCACGGACACGCGGCTGGCCGAGGCGGTCGTCGAGAGCCGGAACCTCGTGGACAACATGGTGCGCGTCGTGCGCGATCTCGCGGCGGGCCTGCGGCCCAGCATGCTCGACGACCTGGGCCTGCAGCCGGCGCTCGAATGGCAGATCCGCGACTTCACGCGCCGATACGGGCTGCACGTGGAGTTTGCCGTCAGGGGGGACATCGGCAGGCTTCCCGATCCGCACAGGACCTGCGTGTATCGAGCGGTTCAGGAGGCACTGACGAACTGCGCCCGGCACTCCGGCGCCGGCCGGATCGATGTCACCGTCGTCGGCCACCCCGATGGTCTCGATGTCTCCATCACCGACGATGGAATCGGGTTGGATCCCGAGCGCCGCCGCGGCGGCCTCGGATTGCGCGGCCTCGAGGAGCGGGTCAAGGAGCTCGGCGGAAGCACCGAGATAACGGTTGGCCGAGCGGGCCGGGGGACCACGCTCCGCGTGCACCTGCCCGTGCCGGAGGAGAAGGAGGTGCCGCTTGCGCGTGCTGCTGGCTGACGACCATGGAATCGTGCGGCGGGGATTGAAGAGCCTGCTCGAAACCGATCCCGGCGTGAGCGTTGTCGGCGAGGCGGCAGACGGTCTCGACGCGCTGAAGCTCTGTTCGGAGGTCCACCCGGACCTGCTGATTCTCGACGTCGGCATGCCAAAGTTGAACGGCATCGAGGTGGCGGCGCGGGCGCAGAAGCTCGACAACCCGCCGCGCGTGATCATCCTGAGCATGCACGACGACGAATCGTACATCCTGCGAGCGCTGTCGGCCGGCGCGCGTGCCTATCTGCTGAAGGACGCGACCGACGAAGACCTGCTGCCGGCCGTACGGGCCGTCAGCGCCGGCAAGCCGTTCTTCAGCCCGGCGGTGACCGCCGTCCTCGTCGAAGATTACATGCGACGGCTGCAGGCGCGCGGCCTCACCGACTCGTACCACCTGCTGACGGACCGCGAGAAGGAGGTGCTCCAGCTCCTCGCGGAGGGGCGGTCGAACAAGGAGGTGGCGACGCTGCTCGATCTCGGGCTCTCGACGGTGGAGACCCACCGCGCCAACCTGATGCAGAAGCTCAACCTGCACAATACCGCCGAGATCGTGCTCTACGCCGTTCGCAAGGGGATCATCACCTGACAGCCAATCTCCAACTCCCAACTCCCAAGGCACTCATGGCCGTTCCTTCCGGGTACCTTGGAAGTTGGGGATTGGACCTTGGGAGTTGACGTCGGGTCAGTGTCGATCTACCTGGGATTCGACGCCAGCACGCAGAGCCTGACCGCCACTGCGATCGAGATCGACGGCCAGCGCCGCCGGATCCTGACATCGCGTTCATTCCGCTACGAGGATGTCCTTCCGCAGTACGGGACGCAGCACGGCGTGCTGCCCTCGCGGGATTCGCGGATCGTGCACGCGCCGCCGCTGATGTGGGCCGAGGCGCTCGACATCATGTTCAGCCGGATTACGGCGGAGCCCGGCGCCGACTGGAGCCGGCTCCGCGCGATCTCGGGCTCGGCGCAGCAGCACGGCAGCGTCTATCTCACCCTAGACGCGCGCGCCCGTCTGGCTGATCTCCAGTGCGGGCGTCCGCTGGCCGATCAGCTCGCCGGCGTTTTCGCGCGGCCGACCTCTCCGGTCTGGATGGACTCGAGCACCGGGAGGCAGTGTCGCGACATCGAAGCTGCGCTGGGGGGCTGGGGCAGGGTCGCGCAGCTGACCGGGTCGCGCTGCTACGAGCGGTTCGCCGGCCCGCAGATTCGCAGATTCGCGGAGGAGGAGCCGGACGCGTACGCGCGGACGGACCGCATCCACCTGGTGAGCTCCTGGCTCGCGTCCGTGCTGGCCGGCGCCGACGCGCCGATCGA
>DATIEW010000365.1:0-3230 GCA_035455585.1 Vicinamibacterales bacterium
CGGGACGACCGATCCGCCGCCCATCCCGTCCGGAAGGTAGGTGTAGATGTTGCGGTCGTCGGGATCGGCCGGCGTCCGGGCCAGCCCGGCGTACTGAGGCCGTCCGTCGAGGTCGGGCCAGAGCCGGGTGCCATCGTTGACGAACTTCCAGCCGCCCGGCTTCGTCGCGTCCTCCTCCGGCCTGTAGGTGCGAAAGGCCCGGATGCGGCCCTCGAACCCGGGCAGGGAGAAGCCGGCGGTGATGAGCACGTTGCTGCGCTGCGGAAGCGGCTGCCCTCCCGGGATGGACTGGATATCCGTATTCGGCAGCGCCGCCCCGGTCGCGTCGCGGGCGCCCTTGAGATTCACCGTTCCCACGATCGGGCTGACGGGCAGGAAATCGCTCGCGGTACCCGCTTCGAAGTCCGCCGCCCGGGAGAAGCCGGTCTGGACGGCATGATTGATGGCGGCGGCGACGCCGGCAGCCGTCGTGACACGGCGATATCGCCCGCCGCTGTTCGTTGCAATCGCCTGCAGCTCGGCCTCGTCGGCGGCCTGCGGCATGACGCCGACTACCATGATCGGCACCCGCTTGGTCACCCCGCCAGCTGACAGGGCGAGGAACGAGCCCGCGGTGACAGCCGGATCCCGCGATGCGGTGTAGCCGTTGTCGCCGTCGTCCCGCCCGCTTGTAATCAGAACGACAACCGTATTGCGGCACGACCGGTTCGAGGCGCTGTCGGCGTTCATGGCCGCGATGGCCGCAGCCTTCGCATCGTCGAGCGCCAGGCTGAGGGGCCGATCGTCGAATCCGACGCCGCCCTGCCCGCCGGGCACGAGCCCCAGGTTGTCGCCTATCGGGCGGTTCACGACATTGAGGACGGCTCCGGCCGTCGCGGCCGCCGGCGCCACCATGACCGTACCAGCAGGCGCGACCGCCTGGAGGTAGCTCGGCGCAGTTACGCCGGGCGCGTAGATGCCATATTGGCCAACGCCTCCGCCGTTGCAGGGCACGGTGTCCTGCAACAGGCTCTGCGTGGGATCCAGCGAAGCCACGGGCCGATCGCAGTTCGGCGGCACGCGCCAGGCCGGCGAGCTCTGACGCAGGCGGATGAGGCCCCAACGGAACGCCGCACCGGCGTTCTCCGACACCGCCGCCGCAATCCCGCGTCTCGCGATCGTGTAGCGGGTCTGGTCGTGGAAGGCGATGTCCGACGGTGCGTTGGAGGTGAGCGGGTCCCCCGGATCCCACACCGCCGGCGTCGCGACGATCCTGTCGGCCGAGAACCCTGGAACCGCCGTGTAGGTCAGGTTCCGGAAGATACGCCGGTAGGTCTTCGTCGTGAGGGGATCGATGTTCGGAAACGCCGGCATCACCGCCGGGTCGTCGGTCGTGGAATAGAAATTTGGATCGTAGAAGTTCCCATTGCCGTCCTCGAGCATCCGGAGCGACGTGTCGACCACCACGATGACGGTCGGGGGAACGCGCTTGAGGAAGAGCAGCGGGTCGAGCTGAGCCCACGCCGAGGCCGAGAACCAGAGCGTGATGGCGGCAGCCAGCAGCGCCGTGACCGATCGGCGGCCGCGGCGAACGGACGGGCGGCGACGACGCACGTGCGCCACGCTCCTGGCCCGAATCGCACCGCCCGATCGCAAATGGAGTGACATCACTGCACCGCCAGACTACCGGTCGCCGTATTCATCCGCATGTTGGTCAGCGTGCTGCCCGGCGTCTGCACGGCGGCCTTGCGGGCGCGCTGGTTCAGCTCTTCCTGGCCGCGCTGCGCGATCTGTCCACGCTCGATCTCCGTGCTGGCCGTCCGTGCGACGGTCACCTCGATGACCTTGCGGGTGTTGCTGGGCCCGAAGGCCTCGGATCGCAGCATCAGCGTGCCGTTCGTATCAGATTGTGGATTGCCGTCGATCTCGGCGGGATCGTCGGCAATCCACGCCACGACGTACATGGAGCTGTCGATATTCGCCTCGGGCAGCATGTCCAGGAGATTGCCCCACGCGAAGAGCTCCCACCTCGGGTTGTTGGCGCCCCAGGTGGCCTGCGCGTCCGTGGTTGTCTGAAGCAGCCCGGTGAGGCTGTCGGTCGCGCAGCACAATCGCAGTACGGCGCCGCCGAACGTCTGCTTCGAGCTGGTCATCACGCCGTCCGCGAACGTGGACTTGACCGAGCCGGTGAGAATGTCGTTCCACCGGGGAATCATCAGCAGGTCCTGCATGATGCGCTCGACGGCCGCGTCCGCGGCGTACAACGCCTCCTGCGCGTTACTGTGGTTGTTCGCAATCCTGGTCTCGGTAGTGGTGACCATCACGACCACCGTGCCGAGGGCGGTCAGCAGCATCATCGCCATCAGCGCGATGATGAGTGCGGTTCCTTGCTGGTTGGCTAGCCGCCCGCAGGTCTTTTTCATGGCTGGGTCGCTCACCGCGAGAGATTCAGGTTGCGGGGGCTGACTTCGAACGACACGCCGTAATCGGGGACGACGCGGTCGCTCGCCGACGCCTTGCCGGGATTCCGCCAGAGCGCCGTGTCGCTGCCCCTGAGCCCCTCGAGGCCGACCTGCATGCGCAGATCCACGCGGATCTTCCGGATGCGAAGCGCGTCGGCGTCGTAGCGGAAGCTGCCGCCGCCGCAGAACGGGCCATCCTCGAGCATGGCCTTCGTGATCTCCGCCAGGGACCCATCGACGGTCGAAAGGACCGGCAGCCCCACATAGTTGCCGGCGGCGTCGTAGAGACAGTTGGCCTGCCCGGCCTTCGGCTTGGGATTCATCGGCGGGTTCGGATCGCCGAAATACGCGAACCCGACGCCAACCACGTTATCGACGAGCGGCGCATCCCCCTTGAAGCCGTCGTACTTGCGCAGCTGCCAGGCTTTGTCATTATCGGGACAAGGCACACCGTTGACCGGGCTGCACCAGTAGTACGAGTTGGCGTTCGCCTGGACGACAACGGCGCCAGCCTCGTAGGCGACGCTGAACTGCTGCCCCATGTGCTGCAGGTGCGCGGCCGCACTCTGAACGTTCGTGATCGTGAAGAAGTCGAAGTTGCCCTGCGTATCGAATATCAGGACCTGCATGCCCTCCTTGAAGCCGCAGAGCTGCTCCTGCTGGTCGGGGCAGTGGGACAGCGGATCTACTTTGACTTCGGCCGACACGTTCGGCATGTCCGAGCTGATCGTCGTCTGCGAGAAGGTGCCGGGTACGAAGGACAGCGAGATTGCGTCCGGCCTGTACATC